>JARRPN010000098.1:0-12805 GCA_037382875.1 Calditrichaceae bacterium
ATGGCGCGTCTCGCATGCATCGAGTCGATGTTGGAGCAGGAGGCCTTGCAGACGCCGGATCCCGCAGCGCTTAACGAGATTCGAGAATCATTTCTATCGCAGGTGCGGACGAATCTGTATTCGGAAGAAAAATGTTAACAGATCAAAATTTTCGCGTAATGTTTGAAAAAATGCTTAAAAAAACAGAATATCCAAACGGCCCGATCAAAGGTAAAATAGATTCATATTTAAAATTCTGGCTATCTAATCTGGATAAATATGATCAGGTTAGGTATGCAAAACTCCTAAAAAACAGAGACATTCTTTTTATAAGTGGGTTGAATGATATGGATGTTGTCTTGGACGAACACATTTTACCCGTATATAGAAAACTTAGGAAATTAGATTCAGAAAATACAGAAATGGTGGTGCTAAATACTGACCATTCGTTCAAAAAAGTACGGAAAGAATTAACAGAAAAAATATATTACTGGATAAAAAATGGAACTACAGTTCCCAAAAAACATATAAAAAATGGAACTACAGTTCCCAAAAAACATACCAAAAACTTATTGATTGGCACATGGAAGTTCATCTCTTTAGTAGGTAGAAATTCAGAAGGAGAAATCTTTCATCCATATGGTAAGGATTTATATGGGCGATTAATGTATGATTCTAATGGAAATATGTCTGTATTTCTTATGCGACCTAATCGTCCAAAGTTTGCAGCGGATGATATATACAAGGGCACACCAGAAGAGATAAAATCAGCATTTGAAAATTTTGATGCGTATTGTGGAAGCTATACAATTGATAAAGATAAGGGAACCGTTACGCATCATATCGAAGGAAGTCGATTCCCAAATTGGGAAGGATCGGATCAAACAAGGTATTATACATTTTCAAATGATACATTGTCATTGAGTGCAAAGATAAGGGCACAGGGAAAAGACTGGGAATTAAAAGCTATACTTGTAAAACAAAAAACCACTGACAATCTCCAGAATAAAAATTCGTGTGTCCCCAGTCCGCCAAAGGGCGGATTTTTTGTTTCTGATTACTAACAAGTTTAATTTATTACAATATACTACAGATTGAGGTAAGCCCGGAAATTTGGCATATGATGTGTGGCAATGAATAATAAAACTATTTTTGTCGTTAACTCATAGGAGACTTTAGCAAGGAGGGTAAATGAAGAAAATAATTGCACTTCTATTATTTTTAAATTCTTTATTACTAGCACAAGCCTGGGCACCCGAATATCCTCATTCAGGTACTCTTAAACTGGCTGATGATTCGTGGTGGACTCACGATAAATTTACCCACGCTTTAGAAGGTGATTTTCTATCACGGGAGTTTGCATCTCTGACGAAGAATAAATACACCGGTGCATTAGCAGGTTTTGGTGTATTATTGCTGTGGGAAATTAAAGACGGATATTTTAATTATCAGGATTTTGGCGCTTTAGGCGGAGACCATTTTTCTTATAAGGATTTAACTGCTGATGCTCTTGGTTGTTTACATTCTTTGGACTGGCATGAAGATTGGCATATATGGCAAAAAATATTTGTTGAGGAGTCCAGCCTTAAGTCACGAATGGTAAATTTAGGAATTGGTGTCGGACTCGTTGCTGGCACCAGCATGTTGTATAATATCAGTGTGCACGGTAAGTTTTTTCCTCATCATGTAACATGGCACCAATACAACGGCCCTGATAAACATCAATTATTATCTTCATTCAATGCTGAAGCCTATTTGGTTTTACCCTGGCAAATAAACTCATATTTTCGTCAACAGCTTAATTTATTCTGGCGTGTAGTCGCAAGTGGGACGGCTATAGGTGGCTTATCAGTTTTAAACGGGTATTTTGATGAAAGAGATATGCCCTTCCTGGGGGACAGACGCGGCTATCACCAGGGTAATGTTAATACTGGAATTCTTTCAACGGTTGGGGTAGTGATTTACGAATTAATTTTTTATGATGAGGCTGGAAATAATAAAATTAGTTTTAACTCTTCACATGGCAAACTAAACCTTAGTATAAAATTCTAGTTGCAATATAAGTTGACTGTATTTTGAGTATGGACCAGAAATTTAGGTTCACTATATACTATCAATTGATTCCCACCAATAAGCATTTCAATAGTGTTTTCATTTCTTCATGTTAATTTCATTTTAGGCTATTATTCTTCTCTCAGATGAAGAAGCCATCACTATTCATAGGAAAGGCATATGATGTTACGAAAACACATAACACTTGGTAAAATTTACGGAATATCAATTAACCTGGACTACTCATGGTTTTTAATATTCTTTATTATTACATGGGTACTTGCTATAAATTATTTCCCTTTAGAAATTAAAGGAGAATCATCCTTTTTTTACTGGAGCATTAGTGTCTTTACAGCTATATTCTTTTTCGTAAGCGTTTTACTTCATGAACTTGGTCATTCGTATTTAGCCAGGCAATTTAAAATACAGGTAAAACGAATTACTCTGTTTATATTTGGCGGTGTTGCCGAAATAAGTGACGAACCGCCAAGTGCAAAAGCAGAATTCTGGATTGCATTAGCTGGCCCGGTAGTCAGTTTTATTCTGGCGGTATTATTCTATTTTCTGGGAGAAAGCTTATTGTCCAGATCATCTCTATGGGTGCCGTTTTCTTATTTAGCCTATATTAACTTTCTTTTAGTTGGTTTCAATTTAATCCCCGGCTTTCCCTTGGATGGAGGGCGTGTATTCAGAGCGTTTCTTTGGGGTATAACAAATAACTATAAAAAAGCAACCATGATTGCAGCTACAACTGGACGATTTATTGCTTACGGTTTCATGGGTTTAGGAATATATATAATATTCTCAGGGAATCTGTTTAATGGTTTATGGCTGGCATTTATAGGATGGTTCCTGGAAAGTGCTGCTGTTGCCCAGGTGCATCAGCAAACTTTGCGCGATCTGCTTGGAGGACATTCGGTTAAAGATGCACTTCGCCCGGATATTCAATCAGTATCCTCAGATACCTCCGTGCAAGACTTAATTGATCATCATATAATTGGAAAGGGTCATCGTTATTTTCTGATCAAAGGAGAAGATAAACCATTAGGTTTGCTAACAATACACCGGATAAAAGAAATACCACATGAAAAGAGAAAAGAAACCAGTGTTTCAGAAATCATGATTCCTGAAACGGAAGTTATAAAGGTTGACGTCAAAGACAATTTGTGGAAATCCCTTAAGGAAATGGATCATGATGGCGTTAATCAACTTTTAGTTATGGATAATCACAAGATCGCAGGAATTCTAAGTCGGGAAGGTATATTTTCTTTTATAAATGATATACAAGAGTTGTAAATTAGGTATATTTCCGGTTATATTTGGATTTATTTCAATGAATATTCAAAGTATTTCCGGAATATATAAAATTTTGTAAGAGTGATTATGAATATACTTCTTATATTTGGTATTATATTATTTAGTGGATTAGCAGTTGGCCGGTTATTTGAAAAAATAGGTATTCCGCAAGTTGTCGGTTTCATAGTGCTTGGTGTATTGCTGGGTGACTCGGTTTTATCTTTTCTTCCAACCAGCCTTCTTGATAATTTTTCATCCCTAACTTATATCGCCCTGGCTTTTATAGGTTTTATCGTTGGCAGTGAACTTAAATATTCATCCTTTAAACAATATGGCAAACAGTTCTTCATTATCCTTTTAGCAGAAGGTCTGTTGGCAATGGCATTGGTAACGACATTGACAACCCTTTGGACAGGCAATTTAGCTCTGGGTATTCTATTGGGTGCACTCAGTTCTGCTACAGCCCCTGCAGCAACGGTCGATGTATTATGGGAATACCATTCCAAGGGCCCCTTGACGACTACAATTCTTGCTATTGTCGCTTTGGATGATGGCCTCGCCCTTATATTATATGGATTTGCCTTTGCCTTTGCAGGTGTGCTGGTTGAAGGCGGATCGATCAGCTTTCAGGTTATGCTGGTAGAGCCATTTATCCAAATTTTCGGTGCATTATCTTTGGGAGCTATCGTTGCTCTTTTGCTTGATCGTATAGTGAAATATATTCAACTCGACGATGATCATTTAGTAGTGAACGTAGCTGCTGTTTTGCTGGTAAGCGGTATCGCACAATATTTCGGTTTTTCTCTAATATTAAGCAGTATGGCACTGGGATTGGTTTTAACGAATTTGCATCCGGATCGTAATGAAAAGTGTTTTACCAAAGTTAAAGAGTTTGTTCCTCCAATCTACATTATATTCTTTTTGTTTGTCGGTGCCAGATTGCAAATAGGATTACTTCCTACCATGGGCATTTTGGGTCTTTTATATATTATTGGAAGAACTGCCGGCAAATGGATTGGCGCATGGTTTGGCTCCTGGATTTCAGGAGCTGAAAGTTCAGTACGGAAATATCTGGGATGGGCCCTATTTTCACAGGCCGGTGTAGCTATCGGACTTGCGCTTGATATCTATCAGCATTTTGGAAAATATGGTGCAACCGGCGAAACCATGGGTCACACGGTGCTTAACATTATTGCAGCAACGACATTAATCGTACAGATAATTGGCCCACCATCTGTAAAATTCGCGATAACTAAAGCCAAAGAAATTCCTCATAAATTTAAAGAAACCAATTAACACTATTTACATCCGATCTGTATTTGCGCACCTGCAAATGCATATAATATTCAGAAGACGATTCTTTAAGCCTTTAACTACGTTACATTCATATCAACAGCGAGATCCTCATTTTTTATAAATCCTTTTTAAGATTTATCTGTCTTCTTCGGCAACAACATATCAACATCTTCATGAGGCCGGGGAATAACATGCACACCGATAAGTTCACCCACCTTTTGTGCTGCTGACGCTCCTGCATCCGTGGCGGCTTTACATGCAGCCACATCACCCCTTACAGATATGGTAACCAATCCGGAACCAACCTGTGTTTTGCCAATTAATTTGACTCGAGCAGCTTTAACCATTGCATCCGCTGCTTCAACTGCACCAATAAAACCGCGTGTTTCAACCATTCCTAAAGCTTCTTGTGCCATTTTATTCTCCTATATATTTCAGATTATTTTTGAGATTAATAAAAATTTCAACAAGTAAATAAGTCTAAAACTTAATATATATAATTACATATGATCCAAGTATAACTAATACGCAACCGAATCTTATAGATAATTATCATTTAACATTTACATATAACAGGTTTAAATTATTCGGGCATTAATGTAGTAAAACATGTATCTAATTAAATCTATTGATTGATAATATTACTATAAGCAAAGTTATATATTCTCCGTAGTAAAATAAAGTTTAAATTGTCTTGCGCTTATACTTGAGCTTTAACAAAAAATTGGTTTTCGTTTATGTTTGGATTTTATCTAATACTGTTATCGATTTATCTACTTTCTTAAAATAAAACCTGCTTGATTTTTGAAGAAAGAATTAATATTTTGAAATTGAAAGTGTACTATATACACATAAGACTAGAATAATAAATTATAGATGTGATAATCAGGATAATTGTGTTGTACTTTTTGTCTATCAAGTTTTACTTATTCAAATCTGGATTATTACATTTTTTACACAAATCATATCTTTCTGAGTACTATAACAGATTGCTAGCTTATTTATGGCGATAATGTTTTTAAATCTGATTTTATTGCACAAATATAAATTTCCTCATAAAACTAATTAAATTATATGCATAAATAAAAGGAAATTAAATGACTTTTAAAATTTCAACGATAATTTTTTTGTTTATACTTCTCTTCTTTTTTCAAAATTGTAGTACTTATAAAAGAGTAGAAGATGGCATTGTATTACAATTGACAAAGAGAGCAACTAAAGATCCACAATTACTAAAAGTCCAGATTTGCAATGACGAAATAATTCACGTTATAGCAACAGCTGAAAAAGATTTTTCTTCACGATCCAGTTTGATGGTCGACAAATTAGAATGGGCGCCTATATCTTTTGATATAGATGAACAAGAAGAAAATGTTATACTCACCACAAAAAAAGTATCAATAAAAATTAATAAAAATGATGGTAATATTGTATTTTTTGATTTAAATGGTAAAACACTTTTACAGGAAAAGAATGGTAGCAGTAAAAAAATAACTCCAGCCCGAGTAATGAGGGAGGATACCTATCATATTCAGCAATTTTTCGAATCTCCTTTAGATGAAGCATATTATGGTTTTGGCGCGCATCAAAATGGCTTGTTTAATTATAAAGGACATGATCTGGATCTCTGGCAATTAAATATTGTTAATGCTATTCCTTTCTTGATATCCAGTAATAATTATGGGATTTTATGGGATAATAACTCGCGTACAAAGTTTGGTGACATTCGTGATTATCAATCCATTGACAGCCTTAAACTTTATGATAAAGATGGTAAAGAAGGCGGGTTGTCTGCTGACTATTTTACGGATACAGAATTTAAAAATCTTTTTATATCCAGATCAGAATCAAAAATCGAGCATGAATTTATTGATGTTAATGATGACTATCCCAAAGGATTTCCTGAAAAGATTAAGGCAATCCGCTGGAGTGGTGAAATCGAAAGTGATGAAGCTGGAATTCATAAATTTAGATTATATTGTTCCGGTTATACTAAAATGTGGCTAAATGACGAGTTGGTGGTAGATAATTGGAGGCAGAACTGGCTGCCATGGACACATTTACCAAAACTGGAAATGCAGCCGGGCCAACGATATAAAATCAAAATTGAATGGATACACACAGGTGGTTATATCGGATTAAAATATTTAACGCCACAGGATACGATATATAATAATCACTTATCCTTATACTCGGAAGTTGCCGATCAGATAGACTACTATTTTATTTACGGGGAAAATATAGATCAAATAATCCATGGGTACCGGCAAATTACAGGTAGAGCACCCATGATGCCAAAGTGGGCTATGGGCCTGTGGCAATGCCGCGAACGATACAAAACAAAGGATGAATTACTTGCAGTTGTTAGAGAATTCCGCAAACGCCGCATTCCCCTGGACAATATTGTTCAGGATTGGTTTTATTGGGAAGAAGATAAATGGGGCAGTCATGAATTTGATGCATCCCGATTCCCGGATCCCAAAGGTATGGTAGATGAGCTTCACGAGAATTTAAATGCACATTTAATGATTTCTGTGTGGCCAAAATTTTACGTTGGAACGGAACATTATAAGGAATTTAATAAAAATGGATGGCTGTATAAACGCTATTCAGTCTGGGTATCGATGCCTGGTGGCTGGATGCTACGGAACCGGATATTCACTCAAATTTATCCAGGCCAGAAACACGATTAAGAATTGGACCAACAGCCCTGGGTACGGCTGCAAGATATTTAAATACTTATTCTTTGATGAATTCGAAAAGTGTTTATGAAGGGCAAAAGAAAGTCAGTCCGGATCAACGGGTATTTATTTTAACACGTTCAGCATTTGCCGGTCAACAACGTTATTCAGCTGCGACCTGGAGTGGCGATATTGCCTCGCGTTGGCATGATCTTAAAATGCAAATCCCGGCAGGTCTAAATTTTTCATTATCCGGTATTCCTTACTGGACAACAGATATAGGAGGATTTGCTGTTGAAGAGCGATACTACCAGCCCAATGAAGAAGATCTGGATGAATGGCGTGAATTAAATACACGCTGGTTCCATTTTGGCACATTCTGTCCTTTATTCCGGGTACATGGGCAATTCCCTTATCGCGAAATGTATAATATTGCCCCTGAAAATCACCCGGCATATCAAACCATGCTCGCCTATGATAAGTTACGCTACAGACTTATGCCATATATTTACTCGTTAACTGGTATGGTAACACAAAATGATTATACCATCATGCGTGCTTTAGTAATGGATTTTAGTGATGATAAAAGTACACATTTTATTGGTGACCAGTTTATGTTTGGTCCGTCTCTTCTGATAAATCCTGTAACGGATTATAAGGCTCGTACACGAAATGTTTATCTACCAGATGGTTCAGGCTGGTATGATTTAAAATCGGGCCGATTTTATACAGGCGGACAAACAATAGAAGCTAATGCTCCTTATACTGATATCCACATATTTGTTAAAGAGGGATCTTTCATACCGTGTGGTTCCCTGCGGTCCTGCTATTGAATATACATCAGAAAAACCTGCCGATCCGATTCGTCTGTTCATATATACAGGTCAAGATGCTTCTTTTAATTTATATGAAGATGAAGGTATAAATAATAATTATGAAAATGGTATATTTGCCATTATTCCTATTGAATATAATGATACAAACAAAACCTTACAGATTGGCAAACGTGAGGGAAGCTTTCCCGGAATGCTGGTGACCAGAAAATTTGAAATTAAAAGTATATCCAGCGATCAATCCCACGGTTTAAGTTTTGATAATGATGCAGACAAAATCATTCAATATAACGGTGAACCAATAGCTATTGAAATGGAATAACTAACATATTAAATATTTATATTTAAATAAGAGGATTGAAACGAGAATAGAAATTTATTGATTTTAACGGCGATGGAATTAATGGAATTGTCAAAATGAAAAACACTTTTTATATTTTGTTTTTTTACATATTACTAATTTTTTATAATAAAATTAATATTTCGAATATCAGCAATTATTTTAAGGGATACTGAATAAATGAAAAATATGCTTACTTTTCTAATCATAATCTTGGTGTATGCCTGTACTTTTACTTTTATTTTGCCCATAAATGTTTGTTCACAGGAGAAGTTATCAATCGATTCAGGAGTTATAACCGGTGAATATAAAATTCCTGATTGCCCTGAATGGCTTAACACTGCGGTAATGTATCAAATTTATCCTCAGACCTTTTTTGATACCGATGCTGATGGTATTGGTGACCTTGAAGGTATTATACAAAAACTTGATTATGTAAAAAGTTTGGGAGTGGACGGCTTTTGGATTAATCCTTTTTTTGAATCACCTTTCCACGATGCAGGATATGATGTGTCCGATTATTATAAGACAGCACCCAGGTATGGCACAAACGAAGATGCTAAACGAATGTTTGATGAAGCAGAAAAACCCACCTCTAGTTTATCGCGACTCATTTATAAAAGGTTATAGCAGACGGAATGGTCAGTTTATGCGAAATTTTTATTGGAGTCAGCCGGCTTTAAATTTTGGATTTGCCAAGCCCGAAAAAGACTGGATGCTGCCGATTGATCATCCTGATATTTTGGAACTACAAAAAGAGTTGAAGAGAATATTAAGATTTTGGATGGATATGGGTGCGGATGGATTTAGAGCAGATATGGCCGGCGCTCTGGTAAAAAATGCCAACATAACCGGAAATGATCAGTTTTATAATACTCGTGATGAAGGAACAAAGAAATTCTGGAATAGCATACGACATATTTTTGATACGGAATATCCAGATGCTTTTATGGTAGCCGAATGGTCACATCCTGAATCGGCCTTGAATGGCGGTGGATTTCACGCTGATTTTTATCATTGGTTTCCCGGATATAATGATCTATTACAAAAAGAAAGCTGGCGAATACTAAATGGTTATTCAGAGGGCCACAGTTTTTTTGATAAAGAGGGAAAAGGTAATATCACAAATTTTCTTTCTATGTATATGGACCAATATAACAAAACAAAAGGAAATGGCTATATTTTACTTCCTTTAGGTAATCATGATTTATCCAGATTAAATATTAAACGCACTGATGATGAGCTGGAAATGATAATTGCTTTTTCTATAACCATGCCCGGAATTCCATTTATTTTTTATGGTAATGAAATTGGCATGCGCCAATTGTATGGCAATCCGTACGTTGAAGGGGCTTATAAACCAAGAGCTGGTGGTCGAACGCCGATGCAATGGAATTCAGGAGAAAATCTTGGCTTCTCAACTGCTGATCCTGAAAAGTTATATCTTCCCGTCGATTCTGCAGAGAATGCACCCAATGTGGCAGAGCAGGAGAAGGAACCAAATTCGTTATTAAATAGCGTGAGAAAATTAATTCAGTTAAAGAAAAATGAATCAGCTCTTGCTGCTTATGCTGAATTCGTGCCAGTTTATGCAAAAGAAAATACATATCCTTTTATTTATGCTCGCGCCGCCGGAAAGGATATAATATTATGTATTTTTAATCCTGCAGCTAGAAGTACATCAGCGCAATTTAAACTGAACATAAATGCTGATAAATTTTCTTTGCTCGCAGGTAATAATGAAACCAATATTAAGTCTAAAGATAGTGTTTACAATGTTGACGTAAGAGGTCAATCTTACGCTATATATAAGATATCAGAACAAGAATAATTAATAATTTAGTACGCTTGGATTTGATTTATATTCCGAAAATCATTCCCTGATCAACGAGTTTTTTATAATTTTGTTTATTAAATTTATATAAATCTGCCGGACGCTTTTTACCTTTTCGATCTTTTTCATTTAATTTTGTTAATACGCCCATATGCATGATTTTTTTCCTAAAATTACGCTTATCAAATGTTTTATCTAATACAATCTCATACAGTGTTTGAAGCTGTGGCAGAGTAAATTTATCCGGCAATAATTCAAATCCGATTGGTTTATGGAGTACCCTCATCCTTAATTTATCTAATGCTTTATCAATAATATTTTGATGGTCCCACGCCAAAACAGGCAATTCATCAATTGTAAACCAATCTGCATCTAATGTAAATATACTGGATGATATAAGCTTATACCGTTTTGGATTTACCAAGGCAAAATATCCAATAGTAAAAACGCGCCATGATGGAAATCGGTCAATTTGATCAAAGACACCAACTTCCTCCAGATAAATATCTGCAACACCTGTTGTATCTTTTAAAATTCTTCTTGCTGCCTCTTCAATAAGTTCACCTTGCTTAAGAAAGCCACCAGGTATTGCCCAGGCCCCTTTTGATGGATTTTGAGCTCTTTTATAAAGAAGAACTTCTATGCAATTGTTTTCAAAACCGAAAATAACAGTATCGGTAGATACATTTTTAATTCTATTTTTGAGCCAATCAGGCATTTTCCCTCCATACTATCTGTAGATGAGAATGTTTTTGGATCAATCAAATATCCAGTATTATTCAACAATCCCTTTCTTTAGGATAATATTTGCATATCGTGCTGTTTCACCGGTTGCTATTATAGCACAAGCAGATTTCGCCTTTCCATAAAATGCAAATCTTTCAATATATTAAAAACCATTAAATGGTTGATCGCTTTTTGAAAGTATTGTTTTAAACTTTTGCCAGATTTCCGGTTTATAATTATCCGTTTTAACAACCGACATCAAGGATACGGGCTTTTCAACAAATGTATCCAATGGAAACAATTTTAAAATGGCGTCCAATACATCAACCACATTATGGCCGTCAAGTCGAATTAGTCTTTGAGCTATAGAGGCAGATGGAAAATTGCCATCTGCAATAACAATTTCATCACCGTGTCCCTTTTCCATTAATATTTTAAATAATTCCGGACAAAGTATATTGGGAATGTTTTTTAAAATTGTATCAATCACCTTAAAAAATATACTGTCTCAAACTTGAAATGTTTAATCTTTTATGGTTCTAAATCCATAAATCGCTATGACCATAAAACAAATTAGAGGTAGAACGAAGGAAAAATTCACTTCAGGAACAGACAGAATAGTAACATCAGAAAATCCTGTACCTCCGATATCTAAAATTCTTCCTTGAAGTGGTGGCATCAAGGCACCGCCAACAATAGCCATCACTAGGCCCGCGGCACCAATTTTTGCCTCATCTCCCATTCCCCTTAAAGCAATACCATAAATTGTTGGGAACATTAAAGACATAAAAGCTGAAGTCGCTACTAAACATAACAAACCAGCATAGCCGACAATAAATATAGTTCCCAGTGATGTGAATGCTCCTCCAACTGCAAAAATTAATAGCATTTTTCCTGGACTTATATATTTCATTAGAAAAGTGCTTATAAATCGACTTCCTATAAATATTGACATGGCTATCATGTTATAAAATTGGGCATTCTCATATGACATTCCAATATTATTTGCATATTGAATTATAAATGTCCAGCACATAATTTGTGCCGCGACATAAAATACCTGAGCAATCACACCTTCAATATACCTTCTATTTTTGAATAATGTAGTTATGCTATCTTTTAAACTCATTTCTTTATTAGCATCTTTAAAGCTTGGCATCTTGAAGACGGCAATAATAATAAACATCACTAGCACTACCAATCCCAAAACCACATATGGATCACGTATTACCATTAAATCATGTGCCCGGATAATAATTTTTTCTGATTCCGGCAAAGCAGAAAAATTTTCACTGGAATTCAGCCTTCCTAAGATAAATTCCTTTGCTACTAACATACCTGTTATCGAACCCAAAGGATTAAAAGATTGGGCCAGATTTAATCTACGTGTGGCTGTTTCCTTACTGCCCATTGCCAGGATAAAAGGATTAGCCGTGGTTTCCAAAAAAGCCAGGCCGAAGGTTAAGATATACAAGGAAATTAAAAAGAATCCAAATAATCCAAAACTTGCCGCAGGATAAAACATCAAAGCACCTGTTGCATATAAACCAAGACCTATGAGTATTGCTACTTTATAATTATATTTTCTAATAAATAAAGCCGCTGGCAAGGCCATTGTAAAATATCCACCATAGAAAGCCAATTGAACAAATGCCGCTTTGCTTGAAGATATTTCCATGATTCTACCAAACGCAGCGACTAATGGATTAGTAATATCGTTTGCAAAACCCCATAAAGCGAAAAGACTGGTTACAAGTATAAAAGGCCA
>JARRPN010000099.1:0-3921 GCA_037382875.1 Calditrichaceae bacterium
TATTACATAAGTTTTGCCAAACACCTTCCCATTAATCTTGATCTTGGCTGGCAGTACTGGGAGATGCCAATTGATATGGCTTTTGGCCTTAATGCTAAATTAATTAATTTATCCCTGGATGAAAATTCCGGCTCGGGTGTCGGGATTGACATCGGTTATATCCTCCGACTGGGATTGGATAAAATATTTGTCTCTCCGTATTATGGCGATTTATCCTTTGGATTTAGTGTCCAGGATATATTCAATACACGTATTACCTGGGATACCGAATCAAATTGGGAAGATGAGATAGAAAGAAATTATAAAATAGGATTTTCCTATTCTCAACCTATACCTGTTATTAAGAGTGCATTGACCGTAGCCTACGATGTTGATACAAGATATGATGGATGGGAACATTTTGGCCTTGAATATTTATTCAGTGAAATGCTTGCTGTGAGAATTGGTTCAAATTTTGGATATATGACCACGGGTGCTGGTATTTATATCTGGAAATTTAAATTTGATTATGCCTATCAAACTCATGATCTAGGCAATTCCCATCGGGTTTCATTGTTGTTTGGTTTATAAAAAAATGTATAAATTTATTTTTATTTTGGTAATCATTGGATTATTAATAAATTGCTCGGATAAGGATCCAATTGATCCGGATCCACCCAATCGGGTTCTGTTGGTTATGAAGGAAGAAGGATTTGATACGTTGGAAGTTGAACGGGGAATCGATGCGGAGCCGAATCCTAATTCCGCCGTTAATGGAATACACTTAGAGTGGTACGATCCAACAGATAAATATAGAATCGAATATTATAATCTATATCGTAGCGGTGATGTAGAGGGAAGATTGAATTATAAAATGGTTGGAAATACTGAAAATTTATTGAATCCACTCGATACAGTTTATATTGATACCACACAAGGTTTATCAAATAATCATCGATACTGGTATTATGTAACAGCCGTTAATGAAGATGGTGATGAAAGCGAACCATCGGATACAGTCCATTATACATTGATTGAAAAGGCAACAGAATTGTCAATTAATAATTATAATCCTGTTTTAACTGATTCAAATATAACATTTATGTGGTCTGTGGATTCGGACGATATCCCAGTTGGTTATTATTTACGAGTTGAACAGAATATTTCGGAGAGTTTCCATCCATTGGCCTTTTTCAGGGAAATAAGCGTGAATGAAGTGGATTATAATCCTCCACAAACTTATGAAGTATCCTTAGAGGAATTTAAAGTTCCTGTAATGGAAGATCAGAATTATCGTTGGCGTATTGATTGTGTTGGAACGGATTTGTATTCAGGTGCAGAATCCGACTGGGCTGAGTTTACGGTAAATATGGAGCAGTAAATGAAAAAAATAATATTTGTTTTTGTATTATTAGTATTAATGGTAAATAGTTATGCCCAGGATACAGATAATCTGCTTAATTTTCAACAAGGCAGAACATCCTCATCCTTTTCGGATAGACCAGCACAATATATCCTTGGCTCGGGTGATATCCTGTTGGTTACGGTTAATCTCTGGGGGCATGTGCAACGACCGGGTATTTACAGCGTGCCCAGTTCCTATACGTTGATTGACTTAATTTCTTCTGCAGGAGGCCCGTTAAAGACGGCACGGTTGAATGATGTGCGCATTGTCAGAAAAAACACCGATGTTGTAAAAATAGATGTTGACCGGTTTTTAAAAACTGGTGATATTACACTGTTGCCGTTATTACAACCGGGTGATACTATCATTGTAGCTGGAAGTTTTCAGGATATTTTTACCCGCGTTGTTGGTATCATGCGTGATCTGGCCATTATTGCCAATGTGTTTGTACTGGCATCACGTATACAAAGGTAGTTTAAACCTATAAATTCATAAATCGAATTTAGGAGTTGAAAATGAATAAAAAGATTTTCATACCAATAATTATATTATTAACAATATCATTTTCAATGGCTCAATTGGCCAATGGTGCAAAAACATTATTGCACACTCAAACAGGTACTACTTCCGATCAAGGCCAGTTTAATGTAAATCTTTCAACCAACTTCTATACCAAGGCTGCAGATTATATTGGATCTAATGAGCCTGAAGGTTTTACTGTAACCGATTACTGGTTAGTAGCCGGTGATATGGTAATGACTTATGGCATTATGGATCATTTTGATGCGACCCTGGGATTCAGATTATACCAGGATACCCATCAGAAAAATGAATATAACCTGCCTGATGATCTCTTTCTCACTTTGAGGGCCGGTTCAATTCCTTTTGGCCAGAATCATTTTCAAAATGCCTTTCTTGCCAGTATGCGTTTTCCAACAGGAGAGGTGCATAATTATCCTTTTGCAGAATATGCCAGCGGCAGTTTTGAATATGGTTTAATGTATGCAGTTTCTTTTTTTAGTGATGCTTACTTACCTAAACGCTCAATTGGTGTTCATTTTAATCTTGGCTGGTGGAATCATAATGAATCGGGAACCAAATACAAGTTTAGAAATGGTGTTGAACATACCGCTAATCGAAATTCAAATGAAATTCGTTTAGCGTTAGCTTTTAATATTCCTTCAACGTTATTTGATTTCAGAATTGAGACATCGGGTATTCTGTATTTACAAAAACCAAATAATTTTATTTATAGTGCCGAGGAATGGGCTTTTATTTCACCCAGTATTCGGTACAAACCATTGAAGGGGCTTAATTTTGATCTCGGTATGGATATTCGTGTGTCACCCGGTGATCGAGAATGGACAACTGCGGATGATATTCCGGATTATTCACAAAATTTAGATTTAACTACGAACTATCCCGCATGGAAAGTATACTTAGGTGCTGATATTGAACTTAATTTTGCTAAAAAAGGTTTTGCAATTACTTCCGAAAAAAATTACCAGCGTGCCCAGGCCAGGGAAAAAATTGAATTATTTGAAAAAATACTCGAAGAACGTAAAAAAGCCAAAGATGTACAGAAAGAGTTGCAGAGTTTAAGAGAAGTTCGTAAAGAAGCCGAAGAAGAAATTGAAGAAATTAAGAAAATTTTAGATGAATAAAGCATTTAGTTAAGACTATTGCTAATTATAGAATATATTCTTAAGTTATGTCAAATAAATATAAAGTTTTACTTTAATAAATAGCTTTAACAATAATCCTTCAACTATCGAATATTTGCAGGAGGTTGGGATGAGAAAATTCAGCCTGTTTTTTGTACTTATATTTTGTGGATCTCTATTTAGTCAAAATCTTGGAAGCCGTGGACTTCTGCATACGCAAAGTGCAAGAACATTTGAAAAAGGACAGCTTGAAATTCATACAAACATGAATTTTTATACTAAAGTAACAGATTATTTGGGTTCGGATGATCAGGTTGAACAGGATTTTTCAGCTGTTAATTATTGGTTAGTAGCATCCAATTTAGCGATAACATATGGTATAATTGATAATCTGGATTTTACAATTGCTCCAAGATTATACCAGGACACACATTACAGTAATGAATATAATCTTCCCGGTGATATATTTCTTACCTTAAAAGCAGGTTCCTTCGGTTTTTTACAGCGTCATATGTATGGTGGTTTACTTATGAATATACGTTTGGCTACAGGAGAACAGCACAACTATCCATTTACTGAATATGCGTCAGGAGCAGTAGAATATGGTTTTAAAACGGCATTTTCCTATTTTTTAGATCCTTATCTTCCTGATCGTTCTCTGAACATGCATTTAAATTTGGGCTGGTGGAATCACAATGAGGCAGGTGAGGTTTTGTATAAGTACGGTAATGGCACAGAAGCTACCGCATCTACTAATTCATCAGAACTTCAATACGCTTTTGGGTTAAGTTATCCCACTTCAATGTTCAATTTTAATCTCGAAATGAACGGCATTTCCTATTTAACAGAACCGGATCCGGAAGTATATAGTCG
>JARRPN010000099.1:3969-15252 GCA_037382875.1 Calditrichaceae bacterium
TTTTGATTTAGGAGTTGATATACGTGTAAGTGGTGATGATAATACGACTTCTGGTGTACCCAATAAAACCAGTGAAGATCTTGATTTACCTAATTATGCTCCCTGGAAAGTAAATTTGGGGCTCAATTTGAGAATCCTACCTTTAGCCACTTCACCACGCACTGCTGCTGAAGTTGAACGTGATGAATTTCAGAAACGTGTTGATTTTTTCCAGAAAATTGTTGAGGATCGTGCTCATTCCGAAGATGTACAGGAAGAACTAAAACAGCTAATTGAAGAACGTGAGGAAGCTGAGAAAGAACTGGAAGAGCTTAAACGAATTCTTGAAGAAGAGGGTTAATCTAAATTTTTCAATCCCCTGTTTTGCAGGGGATTTTTTTCGACTTTTTTATCTGTCTATTGTATATTATCGCAAAATTAAGTTTATATCAATTCGTATGAATTGAATCCTTCTAGAAATAGATATTAGTAATTAAGTTTTCAAAATTTTAAATCAATAATAATTCATGATAAAAATGTCATCTAAATTCGAATTCCCGGTTATTCAGAATAAATCTATTGTGAACATTTGCTTGTTTAAACATATGGATGCTGTTGATATTTGTTTTGATGATCAAAATTATATTATTAAGGATAATCAGGGCACTATTCTAAATAATAAAATATCTGATACACGTACCTGGCGAATAAAAATAAAAGAATGTGAAACGGCGGTTTATTCCTACTTTCTTATTATTAGTGAATCTCAGAATTTTGAATTGATTCAGGATGAATATCAAAAACTCAGTAAAAATTGTAATCCGCTATTAATTGAAGAAGCCGGCGGTGATGTTCTATATTCCGGATATCAAATAACTAATAATCGTATGTTTAGGTTGATGGCGGGCCCTTTCGAAAGTGAGAAAGAAGCAAGACATTACTGTAAAAATATAGGTCAATTGAATCATTGTAATATTCACAGGAAAATGGAAAAAAGTGGTTCCGGAATTATTGAAATATTCGATCTGGATAACGATTTTTATGCGGAAGTGAAAGATAGTCTACAGTTTATTCCTGTAAATTCAGATGAATATTTTGAAATTAAACATTTTGAATTACCGTTGTGTGGTGAAACCGATAAAGTGATTCGTGAGAATCTTTATTATCAGGGTGGTTTTCAGATAAAAATAGATGAGAACTGTGCTCTGGCAGGCTCCAATCAGATACCATTAGAACTTTATCTAAAAGGGGTACTGGCATCTGAGATTGGGGATCAACATTCGGAAGAATTCATAAAGACAATGGCTATTGTAATTCGCAGTCAGGTGTTTGCTAATTATGGGCTTAAACATTTTGATGAACCTTATGATTTTTGTTCATCAAGTCATTGCTTACGATATTATGGTATAAAACCGGAATCTGATGCCATAACTAAGGCCATTAATCAAACCAATGGATTACTTTTGCAAGATGATGGTAAAGTGAATCCAGCATTGTTTTCATATTCCTGTGGCGGACATACCGATAGCTATGATATAAATAGTGCGACTTTGAAAGGGAATAATACAATCACTAAATTTGATTGTTGCGAACCGAAAAATTTTAAGTATAATCTTAAAACTGAAAAAGATGCAGAAAAATGGATTATGCAACAACCGGAAGTTTATTGTAGAGAAACGCTAGAAGCATCCATGATTGATCAAAAATTAGCAACTAACTCATTTCGATGGGAAGTATTTTATACACGGATTGAATTGGAAAAAATTCTTAAAGAAATAACCGGGGAAGATCCAGGTATTATTTACGAAATTATACCCTTATCACGTGGATCGTCAGGAAGAATTAAAGAAATTGAGATATTAGGCAGTCTTAAGAATGTACGTATAAACGGGGAGCTTAATATCCGTTCTGCTTTTTCTGATTCACTTTTACAGAGTTCATGTTTTGTTGTTAAACCGGAGTTGGCAGAGGATGGAATTCCTGTTAGTTTTACATTTATTGGTGCTGGGAATGGTCATGGCATCGGTTTATGTAAAGTAGGTGCAGCAAAAATGGCCAGTGAAAATTATTCTATGGAAAATATTCTGAAACATTATTTTCAGGAAAGTCAAATTCAAAAAAGATATTAAGGATGATATGGAAGTAGATTACTCTGAATTAATTGAAGATTATACTCAGCGTATTGAAAAACTTCGGAGCTATCTTTGACATCGATAGTAAGAATGAAGAAATAAAAAAACTTGAAGCAAAAACACTCGCCGATAATTTCTGGCTCGATAATGAAAAAGCCCAGGAAATAATCAAACAATTAAACGCTATTAAAGAGTGGACTCAAACCTGGGATGAATGTAAAGCACTTCTCGATGATGTCGAAATCCTCTATGAATTATATCAGGAAGAAGAAAGTGATGCTATTTCCAATGATCTGGATAAACAAGTTTCTTCACTAGGGAAAAAGCTATCCGAGATAGAATTCCGCAGAATGCTGGGTGACAAGGATGATAAGAAAAACGCCATCCTGACTATTCATCCGGGAGCCGGGGGTACTGAAAGCCAGGATTGGGCCGAGATGCTGATGCGTATGTATTTGCGTTTCGCAGAATTGACTGGTTTCCAAACCGATATTATGGACTACCAGGCCGGTGATGAAGCGGGATTAAAAAGCGTAACCATTGAAATTACCGGGTCCTATGCTTTTGGTTATTTAAAAGCCGAAGCCGGTGTCCATCGATTAGTTCGAATATCTCCCTTTGATGCTAACAGCCGCCGACATACTTCTTTTGCATCTGTCTTTGTTTTTCCGGAAATTGATAATGATATCGATATTGAAATTAATCCTGCAGATTTGCGGATTGATACATATAGGGCCAGTGGTGCCGGAGGGCAGCATGTGAATAAAACGGATTCAGCAATCCGTATCACACATCTTCCTACAGGCATTGTGGTACAGTGTCAGAATGAACGGTCTCAGCATAAGAATAAAGCAAATGCTATGAAAATTCTGGCCGCAAAATTATACCAGAAAGAACTGGAAGAACAAGCAGCAAAAAAGAAAGAGTTTGAAAGCAGCAAAACAGAAATCGCCTGGGGAAATCAGATTCGTTCATATATTTTCCATCCTTACAATATGGTCAAGGATCATCGGACTAATCTGGAAACCAGCAATGTACAGCAGGTTATGGATGGCGATATCATGAAATTTATTGAAGAATATTTGGTACAATTTGCTAAATAAAATTGTTTAAACAATAAGAAATAAGGCAGGACAAAGTTGGAAGATTATAATGAATTAATGCGTATCCGAAGATCGAAACTGGATAGCTTACGGGAAATGAAAGTCAATCCGTATCCATATACATTTGACCGGACAAATTTTACAAATGAAATAGTACAAAATTTTGATAAATTTGAAGATAAACAGGTTTCTGTTGCTGGTCGGATTATGTCAATCCGACTGATGGGAAAAGCATCGTTCTTTCATATCCAGGATCAGAATGGCAAGATACAGGTTTACATTCGTAAAGATGAGGTGGGTGATGAAACATTTGAGGTGTTTAAAATTCTGGATATTGGTGATATAGTTGGTATCAAAGGCAAGGTATTTAAAACCCGAACGGAAGAGGTCTCGGTATTAGCAGAAGAATTTGTGCTGTTGTCAAAATCAATTCGGCCGCTGCCTATTGTTAAAGAAAAAGAAAGCGAAGGCGAAAAGATTGTATACGATCAATTTGCCGATAAAGAATTACGTTATCGCCAGCGCTATATCGATCTGGAAGTAAACACAGACGTTAAAAATGTATTTATGACCCGAAGTAAAATTATAACCGCCATCCGTTCTTTTCTTGATGAGAATGATTTTCTGGAAGTGGAAACGCCTATTCTTCAACCCATTTATGGGGGTGCAGCAGCGCGCCCATTCATTACCCATCATAACGCTCTGGATATTCCGTTGTATTTGCGCATAGCTAATGAGTTGTATCTAAAAAGACTCATAGTTGGTGGCTTCGATCGTGTCTATGAATTTGCCAAGGATTTTCGTAACGAAGGAATGGATCGATTCCATAATCCTGAATTCACCATGCTGGAACTTTATGTGGCTTACAAAGATTATATCTGGATGATGGATTTTGTTGAAAAAATATTTGGCTACGTAAGTGAAAAAGTAATGGGTACAACAAAAATTAAATTTGGCGAACATGAAATTGATTTGGCCGGCCCATGGCGGCGCTTATCCATGTTTGATTCAATTAAAGAATATACTAAAATTGATATCAGTGAAATGGATGAAGAAGAGTTGAAAAAAACAGCGAAGAAATTAAATATTGAAGTCACTCCGGATATGGGTGTTGGTAAAATAATCGATGAGATATTTGGTGAACATGTTGAGCCCAATTTAATTCAACCGACCTTTATCATGGATTATCCGGTGGAAATGTCGCCCCTGGCTAAAAAACATCGGAGTAATCCCAGACTGGTTGAACGATTTGAACCGATCATTGCCGGAAAAGAAGTAGCTAATGCATTCAGTGAGTTGAATGATCCGATTGATCAGTATAATCGATTCCTCGATCAAATGAAATTAAAAGATCGTGGCGATCAGGAAGCACAGGTGATGGATGAAGATTACGTACGTGCTCTGGAAATTGGTATGCCGCCGACAGCCGGTTTGGGGATTGGTATTGACCGTATGGTAATGTTGTTTACCGGACAAATAAGTATCAGGGATGTCATTTTCTTCCCGCAAATGCGGCCGGAGAGTTAAAAATGTCATTTGAATATTTTATAGCTAAACGCTATCTGAAATCCAAACGCCGCACCGGATTTATTTCTATTATCACTTATATTTCCATCGGCGGGGTGACCATCGGTGTAACAGCCTTGATTCTCGTTTTATCAGTAATGAATGGATTTGAGCAGGAAGTCCGTTCCCGTCTGTTAGGTGCAGATGCACATATTCGGCTCAGAAAATATTTTGCAAAGACTATAACAGAAGTCGATTCTGTTCTCAAAGTAGTGAAAAAACAGGATCATGTTATTGGTGCTTCACCGGCTATATATGAAAAAGGTATGATCTCTTCCACAAGAGGGCATCAGGCGCCAACGGCAATAAAAGCAATCGATCCTAAGACGGCTGGAGAAGTAACTGATATCGCAGATAAAGTTATTCTGGGCTCACTGGATCTGGAGCCACGCTATGTGAATGGCCGGAAACTACCGGCGATACTATTGGGAAAATATCTGGCTGATGATATTTATGCGCATAGGATTGGCGACAGCGTTGCCGTTTGGACGATGCCAAAGCAGGGTAGTATTTTTTCACAACCACGAGTAAAGAATTTTTATGTAGCTGGCATTGTCGATTTAGGTTACTATGAATATGATAAAGTCTATTCCTATATGCGCATTGAGGATGCCCAGGATTTGTTTCAGATGGGAAAAGGGGTTACGCTAATTGAAATAAAACTGGATGATTATAAATTGGCTGACCAGGTTGCTGAGAAAATAGAGGATGAGTTAGGTTACCCTTTTAAACCACTTACCTGGTTTGAATTGAATAAATCGCTATATTCCTGGATGGAAATTGAAAAATGGGGATCTTTTATTATTTTAAGTCTGATTATTATGGTAGCGGCATTTAATATTATCAGTTCTCTCATTATGGTTGTCATGGAAAAAACCCGGGAGATTGGTATTCTTAAATCCATGGGTGCATCTGCCAAAAGTATTTTGAAAATTTTTGTGTTTGAAGGTATGCTGGTTGGTGTGATCGGAACAGTACTAGGTAACATTATTGGGTATTCGCTTGGATTTATGCAGTTGCATTTTGGTCTTGTTTCGCTGCCAGGGGATGTGTATTTGATCGATTCATTGCCTATAGTTTTGGAATGGCTGGATTTTTTTATGATTTCATCTGTAGCAATATTTTTAAGCCTGGTGGCATCATTTTATCCGGCATACAAAGCGTCCAAACTCGTTCCGGTTGACGCAATCCGATATGAATAATAAAATAATATTATGAAAGAAAAATAAAGAATGGCAGCTCCGGTTATACAAATTGAAAACATGATTAAAAATTATGAAAATGGACCGCAACTTGTTGAAGTTCTTAAGGGTATCACTTTAAATATTAATCAAGCGGAAATTGTAGCGATTACGGGTCCATCAGGTGTTGGAAAAAGTACACTATTGCATGTAATGGGTGCGCTGGATTTGCCGACCAGTGGTAAAGTAATTATCGCCGGAAATGACATTCACCATTTAAAAAATGATTCAATAGCAAAATTCCGGAATGCATCCATTGGATTTGTATTTCAGTTTCATCACCTGTTGCCGGAATTTACAGCACTTGAAAATGTGCTCATTCCTGCCATGATGCATACGCCGTTGAACAGCGAAAAAAATGAATAGGCCAAATATTTATTGAATGAAGTGGGATTATCACACCGGTTGGATCATAAACCCCCTGCCATGATGCATACGCCGTTGAACGGTGAAAAAAATGAATATGCCAAATATTTATTGAATGAAGTAGGATTATCACACCGATTGGATCATAAACCCAACGAACTCTCTGGTGGCGAACAGCAGCGTGTAGCAGTGGCCCGTGCTTTAATCAATAAGCCGGAAGTCCTACTGGCAGATGAACCTACAGGCAATCTTGATAAACACAACACAGAAGCTCTCTACAATCTTTTACTGGATTTGAATAAAAAATTAAGTCAGACTCTGGTCATTGTAACGCACAACGAGCAGTTGACCGAACGCGCTTCCAAAGTTGTCGAGTTAGATGACGGCCGGATAAAAAATACATTTCATCAATCATAATCTATTCACCAACCCTTAGACCTGCCATCGAATGACTGCCCAAGATAAAACCTATGAACTTCAATTTATAAAGGGAATCGGGCCGCGCAGGGCGGAAATTCTTTATAAATATGGTATTAAAACAATAATAGATTTATTTAATTACTTTCCCCGTAAATATGTAGACCGCAGCAATATTGTGCCACTCAACAAACTTCAGCCTGAACAGGAAGTTACCGTAATTGGACGGATTGAAGCTGCTGGTATTCGCAGAGCAAGAAAACCTATTTTTTATATTGTCATTAGCGATGATCATGGGATTCTGGAAGCAGTCTGGTTTAATGCGGCAAATTATTTTAAAGACCTGTTTAAAGTGGGTGATTGGATATCGCTTTCTGGTAAAATTGGTTTTTATCGTGGTTTTCAATTGACTCATCCGGAATATGACCGGTTGGGAGAAAAGGAAATTGAAAATTTAATCAATACAGGTAGAATTATCGCATTTTATTCAGAAAATGAATCCTTCAAACGGGCTGGTATTAACTCTTATACCTTTCGTAAAATATTTGATTTTCTCGTGAATAATCATCTACAGATATTCAAGGAGTTTTTTCCACCTGAAATTATGAGAAAAAGAAAATTCCTGAATCGACCAAATGCCATTAAAGAAATCCATATTCCGGAAAGTAATGAAACACTTAATGAAGCCGTCCGCCGATTCAAATACGAAGATTTTTATTTTCTGCAGCTCATGTTTGCCTTACAAAAAGCACATTTAAAGGAAAAACCGGTCGGAATAGCCTTTGATAAAAAAAGTCCGCGCCTGGAAAAACTTTATCAGTCACTGCCATTTGAATTAACTGAGGCTCAGAAAAAAGTCATCAAAGAGATCCGCAAAGATATGAAAGATCCGACGCCCATGAACCGTCTTATTCAGGGTGATGTGGGATCAGGTAAAACCCTCGTGGCTTTAATGGCTATCCTAATAGCGATTGATAATGGGTATCAAGCTGCTCTGATGGTACCCACTGAAATACTGGCGGATCAACACTTTATAAATATATCCCGTATGCTGGAACCGCTGAATGTAAAGGTAAGTTTATTGACTGGTAGTACAAGTCAAAAACAGAGAAGTATTTTAAAGCATGAATTAAAGGAATCTGTTCCTCATTTGGTGATAGGCACGCATGCACTCATTCAAGATGCGGTTAGTTTCTCGGAATTGGGACTAATTGTGATTGATGAACAACATCGTTTTGGCGTGATGCAGCGTTCGCAATTGCTGGAAAAAGGTATCAATGCAGATGTGCTGGTTATGACTGCAACGCCGATACCACGTACCCTGGCAATGACTGCTTATGGACATCTGGATAATTCTGTTATTGATGAGATGCCGGCCAATCGAAAGCCTATAACCACTGTGTGGCGATTTGATAACAAAGCCGATAAAATTTATGAATTCATTCAGGAAAGGTTGAATGAGGGTGAACAGGCATATATTGTGTATCCATTGGTTGAAGAGAGTGAAAAACTGGACTTAAAAGCTGCAACCGAAGGTTATAAATTTTTGGTTAAAACTGTATTTATGAAAAATAAAATTGCTTTAATCCACGGACGAATGAAATCGGATGAAAAAGAATCAATAATGCGGTCATTCGCGGCAAATGAAATACAGGTGCTGGTTTCCACGACGGTCATTGAAGTGGGCGTTGATGTACCTAATGCAACGGTCATAATGATTGAACATGCCGAACGATTTGGTCTGTCGCAATTGCACCAGTTGCGTGGAAGAGTTGGGAGAGGCGAAGCGCAATCCTACTGTATTTTAAAAACACCTTATAATATTGGTGATGTTGCTCAGAAACGGATGCGCATTATGACGGAAACACAGGATGGATTTGTTATTGCGGAAAAAGACCTCGAATTGCGCGGCTGGGGTGATTTTTTTGGTACCCGGCAGCATGGTATGCCCGATTTCAGGATTGCAAATCCCATTGCCGACAGAGAAATTTTGGAACAGGCACGCCAAGATGCCTTTGAACTGGTTGCTTCCGATCCATTTTTACGTAAAGAAGAACATGCAGCGCTTTATGAAATGATGAACACACAGTATAAAGACAAAATGCAACTCATATCGATTGGTTAACACGGATGAAAAAGATTACGATTGTAATTCCCCATTTTAATGGGATAGATATTTTAAGAGACTGTTTACAATCACTTTATAAAAGTACATTTACTGATTTTAACACCCTGGTAATTGATAACGGTTCTAGCGATGGAAGTCAGGATTTTGTGAAAAAAGAATTTCCTCAGATTAACCTTGTGGAGAATGAAAAAAATCTCGGTTATGCCGGAGGGTGCAATCAGGGTATACAAATGGCAGATACCCCATATGTTCTTTTACTTAATAATGATACTGTTATGCCGAAAAATTTTTTATCTGAAATGCTGAATACCATTGAGAATGATAACAAAATAGCTATGGTTCAACCGAAAATTTTATCAATACAAAATAAAGATCATTTTGATTACTCAGGTGCAGCAGGCGGTGAGTTGGATGTTTTTGGATATCCATTTGCCAGGGGGCGTATATTTGATGAAGTGGAGCAGGACAAGGGTCAGTATAATGCAATCAATGCGAACTGTTTCTGGACTTCCGGTTGTGCACTTCTATTGCGTAAATCTGTAATAGATGAGATTGGGGTCCTTGATGAGGATTTCTTTGCCCACCAGGAAGAAATTGATCTGAACTGGCGTGCGCAATTAGCTGGCTATCGTAATGTTGTAACAATGAAAACATATATCTATCATTATTCTGGTTATACACTCCGGAGTGATAATCAGAGAAAGATGTTCTTAAACCATCGCAACAATTTAATCATGATGATTAAAAATTACTCCATTCCTTACTTAATTCTATTATTTCCAATTCGTATTCTTTTGGAGTTGACAACAATAATTGTAGATCTTGTTTTTTGGGAAGGTAAACGTGCTAAAGCTGTATTTAAATCATTGGTAAATGTATGTTGTCATATTTTCATGATCTACAGAAAAAGAAAAACAACACAAAAATTGCGAAAAGTATCAGATAAAACGATTATTAAAAATATGTATAGAGGCAGCATAGTATATGAACATTTTTTGAAGAAAAAGAAACCTTCCGAAATTATTTATTCCTTCCGTAGTTAGAACCGGTATATTATATTATCACAATGTGAACAATTTGAATAGTAATTCGTTGATATAACATCAGAATTTTGGATTTTAAATAGAAACGGAAGTAAAGAAAATCAACTTGATTAAGTTAATCAATTTATTTAGCTTTAAACTTTTTGTCATAATTTAAACTCAAGGAAAATATAGATGGAAATGGAAAAACTAAACCGAATTGTTGCTGGAGTTATTTTTGCATTTACAACAGTTATTTATACACTCACAGTAGCGCCGACTGTATCATTCTGGGATTGTGGTGAATTTATTGCGTGTAGTTTTAAAATGGCTGTACCACATCCCCCGGGTGCGCCGCTTTATCTCCTTGTTGGAAGATTTTTTACTCTTCTGCCATTCTCTGATGATATTGCTTTCAGAATCAATATGATATCTGTTTTTTCAAGTGCAATTACAATTATGCTTTTATATTTAACAATAGTCCATTTAATTCGTCAGTGGAAAGGTCAGTTAGTTGAGAAGTCTGATTGGTATATAGCTATATTTTCCGGTGTGATCGGTTCACTATCCTTTGCTTTTTCGCATAGTTTCTGGTTTAATTCTGCTGAAGCGGAAGTATATGCACCATCTATGCTATTTACTGCTCTTATTGTCTGGTTAATAATGGTTTGGGCTTCTAAATCTGATGAACCCGGTAATGACCGATACCTTCTCATGATTGCCTATATGATTGGTTTATCCATCGGTGTACATCTATTGAATATTTTGGCGCTACCTTTTATAACGATGGTTTACTATTATAAACGGTATGATTTTAATGCAAAGTCATTTGCAATATTGACCGCTATTACGGGTGTCATTATGATTGCCGTATATCCGGGTATGGTAAAATGGATTCCGTTATTAGCATTAAAATCAGGAACTTTAGGACTTGCTTTATTTTTTATAGTAATCATTTTTGCTACATTTTGGGCTATCAATAATCATAAGCATTTGTTAAGTTTTGTATTTCTATCTATCTTTTTAATTACAATAGGGTACTCATCTTATGCTACGATTTTTATTCGTTCAAATCTGAATCCAAATATTGATGAGAACAATCCGGAGACGATTGAGAATTTCATCAAATATATTAATCGTGAACAATATGGTGATCATAGTATTTTAGACAGACCTGGTGTTTGGAAAACTTCCCCCAATGGCAGACAATATGATTCTGCCTCTGAATTCTTCTGGAAGTACCAGATTAACAAAATGTATGTTCGATATTTTTTATGGCAGTTTGTCGGCATGGATCAGAATGAATCAGATTGGTCTCCTAAACAATTG
>JARRPN010000099.1:15266-18563 GCA_037382875.1 Calditrichaceae bacterium
TAGGATTAATAGGTATTTACTGGCATTTTCGAAAGGATCCCAAACATGCGCTGGCGGTGATGGCACTATTTTTCATGACAGGATTTGCCATCATTCTGTATTTAAATCAACCGGATCCACAGCCGAGGGAACGAGATTATAGTTATGTCGGAAGTTTTTTTGCCTTTGCTATTTATATCGGTTTAGGCTACGCCGGCATAATCGATATGATAAAAACAGCTATGGTCAAAAAAGGTGAGAAACTCAAATCATCAACGGCATATCTATTATTTATCTTAATCTTGATTATTGCTCCATTGAATATGTTGCGTGCTAATTATCATAGCCATAATCGATCCGGGAATTATGTGGCCTGGGATTATTCATATAATATGCTCGTGTCCTGCGAGCCGAATGCTATTTTGTTTACCAATGGTGATAACGATACATTTCCACTCTGGTATTTGCAGGAAGTTGAGAACATCCGAACCGATGTGCGCATTGTTAATTTAAGTTTGCTGAATACGGACTGGTATATCAAGCAGCTCCGTGATATGAAACCAAAAGTCCCCATGCGAATGGGCGATATGGAGCTAAAAAGATTGGGTCTTATGCCATGGAAGACGCAAACTGTTACCATTGATGTACCTGAGAAGATTGCTGAAGAATTTTATTCAGATTATTCATCGGCTTTTCCCGTTAGTAATATAAATCTGCCTGACAAAATAAGTTTCAAAGTTGAACCGGCATTAAATACTCGCTATGGACCTATGCTGAGAACTCAGGATTATATGATTTTAAATATACTTACTGCTAATCGCTGGAAAAGACCAGTATATTTTGCAGTGACCGTACCCAGAAGTAATATGGTTTCGGAATTAGTCAATTACATGCGTATGGACGGGTTGGTCATGAAGGTTGTCCCGTTCAGGAATTGGGTTATTTCACCCTCACATATTGAAGAAAATTTGACGCAAAAATATCAGTATCGTGGATTAGATGATAAATCAGTATATTATAATGAAAACATCAAAAATCTTCTACAAAATTACAGATCCGGATATATCCAGTTATCCGAGTATTATTTAAAGAATGGTGATAGCGATAAAATGCTTAAATTATTGAAGGAAATGGATACTAAGATTGATTCAGATGTAATCCCCTGGACAAGCAGAGGTATGAGAGTAATTAACGATGCTTTTAAAATTGCAGCAGATACATCGCTTCTGGATAGTATTGCTTCACAATATACTAATTACCAGGATCTTCAGACACTAGGTAGACAATTACTCAATTTAGATCAATATAATCAGTGCATTCCAGTGCTGGAATCTGCCCTTGAGCGAAATCCTAGTGATCCTCGTACAATCGGAATCCTTATAAGAGCATATGAGTTGAGCGGACAATATGAAAAAGCCGTTGCTCCGCTTGAAGCCTGGTTGGAGAGATCACCTGGTGACAACCTTGCAAGACAAAAATTGAATGAGATTAGAAAAAGAATTAAAAACTAAGCCATATGCGTATAGTCAAACTTGCAATCCGGATGATAATATCAGCTGGTTTACTGATTTATCTTCTGTATTATGTGGGTATTCAGGCTATTGTCGATGAGTTTAACAACATACTTGCACATAGTGGATTTGTTTACATTCTATATGCAATACTCATTGAACTGTTAGCTGTAGTTATTATGTCTATACGTTGGCAGGTTCTTATGCGCGGGTATGGATTTAAAACAAAGTGGAAAAATCTATTTGGTTATTACTTAATTGGAATGTTCTTTAATAATTTTCTTCCATCAACGATTGGTGGGGATGTTATCCGTGTATTAAAAGTGGTGGACGATGTTCAAAATAAATCATCGGCTCTGGCAAGCATTATTATTGAACGATTAATGGGAGTAGCGGCAACATTATTTTTAGCATTCATATCCTTGCTCATACTCTGGCAGGAATTTCAGAATCCTCAACTTCTTTACGTCTCCGGTTGTTTCTTTCTGGTTATAGTCCTATTCTTTTTCAGCTTGATAAGGAACCGACCATTTAAATATCTTAGCCGAATATTTGATACCATTAAATGGTATAATATCGGTGATAGGTTTAAAAGGGTTTTCGAGGCAATACACTTTTTTCAAAAGAGACGGCGCATTCTGGGTTATGCCTTTATCTATTCACTTTTCTCACAATCCGGCATCGTACTTATGAACTATGCTTTGGCGCGTGCATTGAAAATTGAAATAAGTTTAGCATATCTGTTTTTAGTTGTTATGGTAACCTTTATTATAACAATCCTACCCTCAATTAACGGTATAGGTATTCGTGAATTTGGATTTATTAGTTTATTAAGCAGGGCAGGTGTTTCGAATGCGACAGCCTTGTCTTTGTCTTTTCTCAATCTTATAATACCGATGATAATTTCACTAGCTGGAGCAATCTTGTTTGTTATACAAAAACGCAAACCAAGTGAGGTGACCTATGAAGATATCTAATTCATTAAAAATTTTATCCGTCTTAATTTTATTTTTTTATATGGGTGTGTTTGATAGTAGTTGTGACCTTAAAGTAACCGTGATGGGATCTCAGCAGGAAATATTCGTTGTATCAGATTCACTTTTATGGAATGAGATTGGCCCTGAAATAATAGATGTGTTCGGAACACCAGTATATACACCGATACCTGAACCTTCTTTTGGAGTACATTGGATTCCATTGAGACAACTCAATAAATACAAAGACAGAATGAATGTATTTTTGGTCGGTATTGCAGGTGATGAGAATCCAACCTCAGAGTATCTAAAAAGTATTCTGCCGTCTGAAATACAATCTGGTGCAGAAAATGACCAAAACTATCATTTTTTTAGTGATAATTTATTTGCAGAGGGTCAGATTAATTTATTCCTTTACGCTAAAGACATAAACACATTCAAAAATAGACTTAATCAATTTAAGGATGATATATTTGCAGAATTTAACAAGCGATATTATAATCGTCTGTCAGATATTATGTTTAAACGAGGTGAACAAAAAGAACTTGAACAAACTATCCTTAATAAGTATGGTTGGAAAATTAAAGTCCAGCATGATTATTTTATTGCAACACAGGATGTTAATGCCAAATATGTATGGTTAAGGCGAATGAATCCAGACCGCTGGGTTTCAATATGGGAGATGCAAGGTGATACTTCCAATTTAACACTCGATTCTTTAATTAAAACTAGAGAAAAGGTTTTAGGCAAACATTATCAGGGTGATCGTGTAGATCGGGATAAAAGCTACTTAATGAATGTCGAATTTAGTGGACACCAGGCATCCAAAGTAG
>JARRPN010000100.1:0-6427 GCA_037382875.1 Calditrichaceae bacterium
GAAGGCCACATACCTTTATTCATACCGTAGGAATAGTCAAATTGGAATCCCGGAGCATGCAGTCCAAAGCCCAGCCCGAATAAAAATCCGTGAGAGCCCCCGACACTCATTCCCATCCGAAGTGGTAACCAGGGCATAGCAAAGTATTCTGCAGCCACACCAACCTGCGGAGTAGACGTATTACCAAAATAACTATCAAATCCCTGGTGCCAATCCATACTTAATAACAGTTCTTTATTCCACTTGTAAGAAGCGCCAACACGCATTTTAACTGGTAGCCTTGTAGAAAATGAACTACGGTTATACGTGGTATCTATCGATATAGAAGTATCTTCGGCGTCTTTATCAATTAGATCATCAAAAAGCAAAGAATCTTTTTCAATAAGTTTCTGCACTTCTGTGTTTTGATTCCAATAAATACTTCCAAAAAGATTTTCGAAGCTCCAAGAAAACTGCCATTTCTTTTGATAATAAGTTGAAAAGCCAAGATCGATACCAAAGCCATTGCCGGCAGGAAAACTATTTTCTATATACGCTGTTTGATTTATAAATCTCAATTCATATTCGAGAATTTCATCATCCTGATCATTTTCGTAACGTTTTACGGAGATACCTGATTTTTTTGTTTGAACAACTGCATTACCAAGATAATAATTAAAGTTGATACCTGCACAGACTGTTTTAATACCAGGAATATCTAAAAATTTATAAATTTTAATGGGATATGAATAACCTGCAGATATTTTTGATGCCGAATATGCTGATCCTTTTGCAAGTTTTGGATCCTTAAATGCATAATCCCGAGTCAGACTATCTCCAAAAAGAACCGTTTTAAATAATTTTTTATTACTGATTAATTCGGCACCGCCTTGAGCATTAGACTGAATGGAAACTGCAAAATTTTTAAATGCCACACCAAGCACATTTACTGAATAGTTAACATTAAACTTTAATCCATCATCTATTAAATCCATGATAGCGTGTTTATCAGAATCAGACCAGCGACCGCCATGCCCTTCTTCAGTAAAATATTGATTGAAATTGTTAACTGACAGAGCATTATTATAAAGATTCATATTCAAAGATAAAATATTGAGCTCCAGTGTATTACCTCGTGGCATAGATAGATTAGCCGGATTCCAGGTCATAGAGTAAATGCCACGGCTGACAGCTGTATAGTTTTCTGCCATACTCAGACTCACCGCATCAAAACTCTGGGCGGATATACTTATTGCGAACAGCAGACTAAATAAAATGACTTTTTTCATAAGAATTAATCACTTTCAGAATTAACGGTTGCTTTAAAATCTAGAATGGCTTCTATTTCGATTGAATCATCCTGCCTGATTTTTACTTCGCCATCTGTGCTCAATATAGTCAATACCTGACGTGTATAAATCGTTGGGTAATTGAATATATCCAATTGCTCATCCGTAAATTCATGATTCCATTCGGAAGTGACGGCTGATTGAACATAATTATCAGAGCCCTTTATTGCAGGATCAATACTAGCTTCAATGATTATTTTAGTAGATGGATTTGTTATATCATCTGAATATAATTCAGTAGAATCAATTGCCATATAGTATTTAAACGAACCTCCAACAGGTACATGATTTACAAAATTGAATTTTGCAGAGACATCAGCGAGATCATTAACAATTTGGTCCCGTTCATCTTCACCCAAATCATCAAGGGTAATGCTATCAATCTCGGTAGAGTTAAATGTCAGAGCGTTATCAATCTGAATTGTCAGGGGAGAACTAATCGTGTATTGTACACGCAAACCGTCACCCACTGATACACTACCTTCTCCAAATACAGTAGCATTACCTTCAATGCTTATATCATCCGGTAATATCGCTAATAAATCAACAATACTTGGTTCTGAATAACTATCGTCGATGTTTATTACTGTAGTCGGCGATACACTTGAAGCGTTAATCGTCTCGGATACATTAATTACAACTGAATCCTGTGTATCACTTCTTTTACCGACAATTTTTAAATCTGCATAAATCGGTAAGTTTATCTGATTTTCAAAAACAAGTTGCATTTCTAGATCATTTAATCGAATTTGTCCTTCTATATCTTCAAATACGTCTATTTCATCCAATTCTACGGGCTCAATATCGAAATCAACTGTATCAAGTACACCTGTGACAGAAGCCATGCGAATTGAATCTGTAGCAGCATCGACGATAACTGAATCTGCTGAAGTAATAAGAGTATACTCATCCACAGAATCACTATTTACTGTTACAATATAATCTAATGAATCTATGACACTACCCGGATTTCGATGATTTATAACTTCCAATCCTGAGATATCCTCTGTTATCGTACCATTCATGCCAGCTGTAATTCGATGAGAAAATGTTTTTACCAAACCATTCTCTCTGAAATTCGGTAAGCTAACAGTCACATCACAACCGACAGGTAACATATTTTGTATGTCAAACTGAATAGAGCCACTTTCAATCTCTCCGCTGATGATTTGTTGATCTTCTTCTTTCATTGCCACAGCTGCAGAAGTATCACCTGATTGTGCAGGTACTTTAGCCATTGCCTCACGGGCAATTAATTCACCTACAGATAAAATAGTACAAAAATAGCCATTGCGATCTTCTTCAGATATGTATCTTGGTGAAGGATTAGCTGCAATTGGTATAATGTATTGTATTCTGAAAGTATTATGGATAGTCAGATCATCTATGGATAAAGGATCACTTTGAACACTTGTGTGTGCTGGAATCGGATCAGTAAATTCTATTTCGCCGATATACTGAGATGTACCGTTTTCATTATAAACTATGGCTCTTACACCTTCCCTTAAATCAAGAAATGTTTCATTACAAAAAGTTATCCATAATTCACCTTGATCAATTGTAGCATATAAATACTCAGTAAACTGTAATGAGTCATCAGGAGGATATACTGTCAGCGTATCAAAAGGTAAAAGAGTATCTCCTACTGCAAATAAAGCTGGCGGAATTATATCAGGAATTTTCGTACTATCAGAGTAAAGATCATCATAATCGCCAAGTTCAATATCTCCGATACTGGCACTGAAATGATCTGTTTGTGGATCAAGAACTAAATCCGATGCTTCAACTCGTTCCCAATCAGTTGAATCATTCAGATTAAATAGTATAATTGGTATACTGTCATTTGTAGAACCAGCTATAAATGTGGAATCATTTATGATTTCCTCTCCCATGATAAAATCTTGGGCAGGCATATATATTTTCCAATCAGTATCCCATTCTGGTAGTTTTGGTTCATTAACAGAACATGCCAGAAGCAACAGTAATGCAAAATATGATATAGTTATTTTTATTTTCATTTTTATTACCTTCGCAATTGAATCAATCTTTATCTTATTTTAAATCGGGCAAAAACGAATATTCTTTATTTTATTAGTGAAATAAAATCAAAAATTTAACTAATATTTTAACTCTTTATTTTATTTTTAACATTTATATAATATTTTATAGAGACACTGTTGCACAGTGATCTTCATCAATATTGAAAAATAAAAGAAATTTTGCAATATGAACGGATTTCGTGAAATTAAACATACAGCTGATATTGGTCTTGAAGTTCATGCTAATTCTATCGAAAAATTATTTATATTTGCACTAAACGGTTATTACAAACTGGCACTGTTTGATAATTATTCCAGCAGTGTGGCTAGTGAATTTAATTTTTCATTAATTGAAACAAATTATGAAGATTTATTAATTACTTTTCTTTCTGAGTTAAATTATTTGTTAATGGTCAAAAATCAGGTGATAAATCCAATTCACTCCATAGAGATTTTGAGAAATAACCATAAGATTTTTCTTGATTTCAAAGGACAACTTAATAACTTAGTAAATCCTGATAAAGATATTACTACAGAGATAAAAGCAGTAACCTATCATCAGGTTAAGGTAACAGAAGACGATGGAATTTTCAAAACTAAAATATTTTTTGATATCTGATTGAGTAATATTAAAATGAGAGAATTACGATTTTTAGATCATTCTGTTTATCAAATACATGAGAATCTATTTGAGATTCAACAAACCAGACAGATGCAATCACCCGCTCGGATTTATGCATCGGAAGCGATGTTTAATGATCTTTTAAATGAAGCTGAACCGCTTAAACAGGTTATCAATGTTGCGCACTTACCTGGTATTCAAAAATATTCACTAGCCATGCCGGATATTCATTGGGGTTATGGTTTTCCTATCGGTGGTGTTGCTGCAACGGATTGGAATGATGGCGTGATATCCCCAGGCGGTGTGGGATATGACATAAACTGTGGTGTAAGATTAGCCTCTACCGGATTGCAGCAATCAGATATTCAAAATAAATTAGCAAAACTGACCCAGGAATTATTTAAAGCCATTCCAACTGGTGTTGGATCATCCCATGCAATCAGAAAATTAAATAAAAATGAGCTTAAATCTGCCTTAAAACAGGGTGTTTCCTGGTTTATTAATCAGGGATACGGAAAATCTGAAGATATTGAGCATACGGAAGAAAAGGGATTTTTATCCTGGGCTGATCCATCGATTATCAGTGAACGCGCATTGGAACGTGGTCAGAATCAGATGGGTACATTGGGATCGGGAAATCATTTTCTTGAGATTGATGTAGTTGATAAAATATATGATCCGGTCGCCGCTGAAGTAATGGATATTTTTGAAAAACAAATTCTATTATTAATTCATACCGGTTCACGTGGATTTGGTTACCAGGTTTGTGATGATTCATTACGAGTAATGAGTAAAGCTGCACAAAAATATAAGATATCACTACCTGATCGCCAATTAGCATCAGCACCCATTCAGAGTACCGAAGGACAAAACTATTTAGCAGCCATGGCAGCAGCGGCTAATTTTGCCTGGAGTAACCGACAGGTTATTATGCATTTGGCAAATCGGGTGATGAAGCGAGTATTGAGTATATCAGAGTCAGAATTGGATTTTAAATTGATATATGATGTTTCACACAATATCGCAAAAAAAGAAAATCACCAAATTGAAGGAAAGCAAAAAACAGTCTGCGTTCATCGTAAAGGTGCAACCAGAGCATTACCACCCGGAAGTTCTGATATACCTAGAAAATATAAGAGTATTGGCCAACCTGTTTTGATTCCCGGAGATATGGGGCGTTATTCATTTGTATGCACAGGAACTAATAAAGCTCTTGATGAAACATTTGGCAGTGCCTGTCATGGTGCCGGCCGTCTATTAAGCCGTACACAGGCAAAAAGAGCAGCTAAAAACCGGGATTTATTTAAAGAAATGTCAAAACAAGGTATAGTAGTGCAGGCAAAAGGGAAAGGTACCATGGCAGAAGAGATGCCCGAGGCCTATAAAGATGTTACCAATGTCGTTAATATTATGCATGATAGTGGCATATGCAATAAAGTCGCCCGCTTAAAACCATTAGGTGTTATAAAAGGATAACAAACTATTGTAAAAACATTTTGTAGTAATTTCACATACCGCTACCAGCCTCTGTCGGTTCCGGCGCCATCACTTTACTTCTTACAATAAATGCTTCATCATATCCGCGTTCTTTTGCTATATCGCGGATAAGCTCGGCATCTTTGCGTGTTACTGCATCACCTATTCTTAGACGATACAAGGGAGCTTCATATATTAAATAAACTTTATAACCATGATCAGAAAATCTATCAACGGCTTTTTGCTGCTGAAGTGTAGCAGATTCAAGCCCCTGTGTAGCAAGGATTTGAACACGAAATCCTTCCAACTCATGCATTATTACTTTTTCAGTATTTTGCTGTTTGCTAGCTGATTGATCGGCTTGTTTAACTTGCTGGGTATTTGTATTCTCTTTCGTAATTTCAATGTCATCATCATCCAGAGTTAAAGGATCAAATGATTCATCATATTTACTGGAAGGTTTTCTCTCCTCGGTATCCATTCCGGTCTTTACTTTGGAAGATGAGGCACAGCCAATAAAATAAACTAACGAAATTAATATAAATAAATTTTTTATCATATCAGCCTCTTATATTATTTCCATATTAGTACTTTTCAGCCAACCGGTTTTACCATCTGCAAGGCGTACCTCATACCACTCACCGGCGATACGTTCGATTTTTGCTTTTGTACCTTCATGAAGAATAAATACTTCTGTAGCACACTTTTGGTTCTGCACGCGATGTAACAGAAGATTTCATTAGAATTCCATAGTGCTCGTGTTCAAGATTATATATTTTTTGGATCGAAATCAATGTAAAGAAAATAAATATTATAAAAATAAATGAAAATAATAATTTAAATCGATCACCCCGGCCACGGCTACGAAAATAATATCGAACAGAATAAAGGATTAACACCAGCCATAAAAGACCGGCAACGATCCATATTAAAGCGTCTATGGTGATAAAATTGACTATGTT
>JARRPN010000101.1:0-9309 GCA_037382875.1 Calditrichaceae bacterium
TTCAAAATAGCCATCAGGAAATTGTTCTTCTGTAAAAGTCCAAGTCTGCGGACCGCCAGTCGTTCCAACATTTACAGTAAAACCAGCCTCTGTTGTGTCTTCAGCAGAATATAATGTGTGTGTCGTTCCTAATGTAATATCGTATTCGCTGCTTTGAATTGTTATTTGGGCTTTAATTGAGATTGCTAAGATTAAGACAAAAATATAAACTTTTAAGAAAATAGCTTTACTATACATATTTATTATTTCTCCTATCGATGATGTGGATTATATAACTTATAGAAATGTGCATTTATTCTCGAAACAAAAATGGCCGATATTAAGCTAAAAATTTAAGTTTTTTTAAAATCCCCTATCTAACGAACTAATAACATATTTCCGTGCCAAACAATATCTGCCTTGGATGACCATAAAGCTGTTTACCTAATACATCCCAATAAGACTGACCATTTTCAAAATTAATGGCTTTATTCAAATCCTCATATTCTTTACCAAAAGTTTGGATATATATCTTCCTGATTGAATTAGTATTAAATCCATCATTATCAGGATTACCTGTTTTCTCATAAACATTGATTTCATTTTTTGTATTTAACAAATTAAGTACTCGGCAATAAAAATTTATACTCACCTGATCATATAACCTGATTTCTTTATAGAGCTTTAAATTAAGTGTGTGATTCCATTTTGTTCGCGATGAATTAAGTGACTCAAGAGCCCTTTTCCCCCTTGTATCATACATATAATCTACGCCCATGTCATAAGGTGATGAACCAGCCCATCCTTCTGATAATGTAAATGGATGTCCGTCAGAAAGTTCAAAAATAAAATCTAATCCACTATTTCTTAACCACCTATTTTTTTCATTATTGTCAAAATGATAATTAAGATTTAAAATGATATTATGTTGATGTTCAAAATCTAATGTATAAAGAGAATTTGGATAATTCTCGCCTAGATCTATTTTATGCAGAAAAGAATACTCATCCGATCCGTTTCCTACTGCATTTGTGAATGCATAATCGCCTTTTATATATACATTATTTGTCAAATTCGCATCAATTTTTATTTCAAAACCTTTTATTTCTGATCTTGCTCCACTCGTGATATATAAATATGGACTCATACTCGCACCCGGATCAGGATTGATTTTTGCAGATCTGATCTGATTTTTTGTTTTTTTGTAAAAGCCAGTTAAACTTATATCGAATAAATTGACATTGGATCGCTGGAAATTTATCTCAAGAATTTCAGTTCTAACAGGATCGATATCCAATCCAATAGGAGTTTGAGTATAGAAACCGCTTAAAACCTGCGAGGAATAGGTGTGAAAATTCCAGTATTGTGTATTTAATTTTGGAGATTGAACATTTTTCGAATAATTGAAACTAAATTTCGTATTAGAATTTGGATTAACGTTTAGATTTAACCTGGGACTTATATAAGTTTTTGCCTTTTTGAGAATTAATTCGTTTTCTATATCACTCACGTTTGCGGGATTTTTCAGTTTCCTACCTTTAGTATCCAAATAATCCAAACGCAATCCAAAATTTAGATTTATTTTATTATACTTATATATGTTCTCAAGAAACAAAGCTGCAAATTCCGGATGTTTTGGTCCGTCTATACCCTCTTTTTCAGAAGTATACCCCTCAAGTTCATAGCCATAAGTATTTCCTAAAAATTCATCACGGATATCTTCAGGAATATTGCTAAGACCTCCATAATTTTCAGCTTGTCGCATAATAGACGGATACATATAATAATTTCTGATAGTATATCTTCTGTAATCACCACCAAATACAAATGCAATTTTTTCATTCAAGTTATAATTAAGTTTTAAAGCTGCACCATTATATATCTGCTCATTTTTAGTATATGATTCATAGGTGCTTGATCGATTAAAGTTAAATCCATTGATAATATAATCATATTGGGCATACCAGGGATCGCGATAAATGATTTTACCATTGGTTGCCCTATACACAGCAGCGCTATCTGCCCAGGTTTTCCAGTCGGTTCCCATATACGGATCTTCTTTTTCTTTTTTATTACTAAACCGGCTGAATTGAATTTCATAGTTAAAATCCGAATTTACTTTATGGAGGAATTTTCCTGTTAATAAATACTGATTATTATTATAGAAATACTGTCGATCGTTAAATATATCCAGCATGGGGTGATCATTTTCCTTCGTTTCAGTCAAATTTATTATTCCGCATAGATTAATTTGTACCGGATTGAAATCAAATACCATTGTGCCGTCAAATGCCCAGCGATCAAGGCTGTTAAAAGGTGTAAAGCCATCCGGATATTTAATATTTACTGTATCAACATTTTCGATTACTCCATATTCGATATAAGGATTCGTATCAACCATATCATCAAATTCAAATCCTTTACTAAACCGTTTTTGCGTATCTCCAATTGATAAATTTTCTAATGCAAAAAAGAATCTATTCTCGGTTGGACCGATTGGACCACCCGCAGTTGCGACAAAAGAATGATCACGATAAGAATAGGTATCTAAAAATTTGTCACCTTTAGATGCGAATTTATCCGTTTGAAAATTAATGTTAAATTTATAGTCATCTACACCGGTTTTTAGTTTTGTCATTATTAATCCCGAATTTGCCCCACCGTATTGAGCCGAATAAGTTCCGGGCAGTATTTCAATTTGATCGATCATTTCAGGAATGATATAAATTCCATTTGAATTATCCATCGGATTTGTAGCCCAGGCACCATCAATCAGGTAGCCATTTTCATCCGCCCGACCGCCGCGGATATGTACCTTGCCATCCTGAATAATTACACTCGGATGTATTTGAATTAAATCATTAAAATCACGAACAGGCAGTTGTTTCATTTTTGCATTTTTAATAACGAATGAATTGTTCCTCAAAGAATCTAAATATAAATTATTAAACGCTTTAAATTCATCAGCCTTTATAGATAGTAGTGAATCCTGAATTACTGAATCCGGTAGAATCTGAGCGAAATTACTAGAGTAAATAAGTCCAATTATTATGAGAATAATAAATAACCTCATAAACAAAACTGTCCATATATTTGTTTGCCTACAAAATCCCAATAAGATAGACTATTCTCAATAATGATGCCAGTACCTATTAATGATGTGTGAGTAGAAGTTAAAGTCAGTATTTTAATTCAGATTACATCTATTTTTTTAGCATAGAGTGAATCATTGTTCAAATATTTTGAATTGATGAATTTAAAAAATCATCAAATGGTTTTAATGTTTTGAATACTTCAACAGCATAGGATAAAAAATTTTCTGACATTACTTTTGAATCTGAAACACTATGCAGCACTGTATAATTTTTAAACCGTAATAAATCTATATAAGGATGGTCTATCGGGTAATCACGTGGTTTTGTCTTCAATTGTTCACCACCAATACCATCAAAATATTTTTTGAATTCAGATGATTCAAGGATATTAACCAACTGTTCCCCATGGGCATCAATGGATTCCCGGATAGCATTTAACCATGAGGCCGGCGGCATGTAGGCTCCACCTGCTAAAAAACAACTTCCCGGTTCGATGTGAACATAATAGCCTGCCCGGTTATGCGGTCTTTCATGGGTGTCGATCAGGTGCGCACCAAGGTTTATCTTATAAGGTTTTTTATCTTTTGAGAATCGGACATCTTTATAAATTCTAAAAATGCATTTTTTAGCTTCCAGCCTAAGAATGGGCGGATCAAAAACTGCAATTTGTTCAATCAATTCAGTAATAAACTTTTCAAATTCTGATCTTACTTCCTGATACCATGGCTTATTTGCATTAAACCAGGTTCTATCATTGTTGGCCTTAAGTTCAATGAGAAATTTAAATATATTGTTAGTAATCATCTCAAATTTCACTATACTTTATATACAGTTAAAACATAACCAATTTAATATATATTTCGAAAGCCAGTCAATGATTTTAATTTTAGTAAAGCCGCTGCAATAAAAAAATCCCCGCAAGTCTAACATTTTAACCAGCGGGGATTTAATATATTCTTACAATAGATTATTTTATTTAACCATACCGGAAAAACCCATAAATGCCAGAGCTAAAATACCTGCAATAATCATGGCAATAGGTGAACCTGCAAAGACTTTAGGTACATCACGAGTATCCAGAGCTTCACGAATACCGGCAAATAAAATCAAGGCTACGCCAAAACCCAATGCGGATGCAAATGAGAATATAACGGTTAGAAGAAAATTAAATTTAGACTGAACCGATAAAATTGCCACGCCTAAGATAGCGCAGTTGGTTGTAATTAAAGGCAGAAAAATGCCTAACGCTTTATATAATGCCGGAGCTACTTTTTTCATCACAATTTCAACAAACTGAACCAGCGATGCAATCACCAAAATAAAAACAATCGTCTGCAAATAAGTAATATCCATAGGAACCAGGACAAAATTTTGGACGATATAGGTGATGGCGCCGGCTAGAGTTAGGACAAAAGTAACTGCCATAGTCATACCAATAGCCGTATCGATCTTTTTGGAAACCCCCATGTAAGGGCAAATACCTAAAAATTTTGTAAATACAACATTATTAACAAAAATAGCGCCTATAATAAGCAAAATATATTGAGCCATTATTTGTCTCCCTGTAAAACTTTGCTAATCTTATTCATGCCAACCAGCATAAATCCAAGCGTCAGAAAAGCGCCTGGTGCCAAAACAAATACCAGAATCGTTCTATATTCCTCTGGCCAGAATTTGAAGCCGAGTATCGCACCCGAGCCGAAAATTTCTCTAATCGAGCCAAGAATAAACAGAGCAAATGTAAAACCTAATCCATTAGCAAAACCATCAATGAAAGAATCCCAAACACCATTTTTCGATGCAAAGGCTTCAGCACGGCCAAGAATAATACAATTCACAACAATAAGTGGTATAAATAAGCCTAATGTTTTATGAAGTTCGAAAAATGTTGCCTGCAATCCCATATCTACAATCGTAACAAATGTTGCTATCACAACGATGAACGCCGGAATACGAACACGATTGGGAATTACATTTTTCAAAATTGATACTACCAAATTTGAGCCAACGAGCACGAATGTGGTTGCCAAACCCATCCCGATACCGTTTTCAGCAGATGATGTAACTGCAAGAGTAGGACACAATCCCAGCAATAGGCCGGTGACTGGATTTTCTATAAAAAATGTCTTTTTAAATTTTTCTATCAAATTCATACGTTGGATTCCTCCTTCAGCTTTTTATAAAGCAGAAGCGCTCTGTACACACCATGTGTAAAGGCTCTGGATGTAATGGTCGCTGCTGTAAGAGCATCGATATCACCACCATCTTTTTTAACACTCCATTTAGTGTTATCGAGTGTTCTACCCCGGAATTGTTTCTTAAAACCTTCATTCTTCATGCCATCACCAAGCCCAGGGGTTTCTTTATGATCGAGCACATAGGTATCGATAATTTTACCATTGACATCCAAACCAACCATCATGTCAAAATCACTTGAAAAACCATTAGGACCTTTTACGACAATAGCATATCCAACAATTGAGCTATCTGATGATTTAGCCAGAAAGTATTTAACTGGTGAATTGTCTATTTCGGTTTCTTCCGGATTTTCCGGGAAAGTATAATCCTTCAAGTCACCTAAAACGATTCCGATTGCCTTCTTGGTTTCCGCCTTTTTATTAGCTTCAATGGGCCCGCTGGTCACTTTATTAACATAGGCCAGCAGGAATGCCGAGAAAAAAGCAATCAGAACAAGAACAATTATTACTTTTAATGCTGATTCTTCTTTAGCCATTTTGTACCATTCCAAATTTTTTGTCAGGGAAATATTTATCTAATAAGGGTACCATTGCATTCATCAACAATATTGCAAAAGATACACCTTCGGGATAACTACCAAACATACGAATAATGATTGTAAATAAACCGCAACCAAATCCAAATAACAATCTGCCTTTAAAGGTTAATGGCGATGTCACCATATCGGTTGCCATGTAAAATGCTCCGAGGAAAACACCACCGGTCAAAATATGAAACATAGGATCAGCATATTTTGTCGGATCGATCAACCAGAAGATGCCTGAAAATACAAACACGGTTCCTATAAAGAGAACAGGTCCTTCCCATGTAATGTAACGTTTATAGATCATATAGGCTGCACCAAGCAATAATGCAATAGCTGATATTTCACCCAATGAACCGCCCATGCTACCAATGGCCAGGTCAGCCAGATTGGTCTTGGCCAGAGCACCGACGCCTTCTGTTTTCAGAATACCAAGAGGTGTTGCACCGGTTGCAGCATCTACCCCGGCAAACGGTTTTGGCCAGGCTGTCATTTCCACTGGAAATGAAATTAAGAGGAATACACGGGCAACCAGAGCCGGATTAAATATATTCTGACCCAGACCTCCAAAAACCTGTTTTCCGATTATAATGGCCACCAGTGATCCAACTAATATCATCCACCATGGGGCGTTTGCCGGCAGATTCATAGCTAAAAGAATACCAGTTAATAAAGCACTGCCATCCAGAAAATCAATCTTATAACTTACAAAGCGGGCAATCAATGCTTCCAAACCGATACAGAATACGGCTGCCAAAACCAAAACACGAACCGCTTCCCAACCGAATACCCATACAGAGATAGCCATGGCTGGAAGAAGTGTCAGCGAAACTGTGTACATAATTCGCCGTGTCGATTCCACAACTCGCCCTGAAGGCGATGAATCCATCAATAATAAACGAGCTTCTAACTTGTCTTCCACTATTAATTCTCTCTTCTGATTATATTTTTACCCAAACGCATCCAGTGAACCAATCTGCGATCTGCAGGACAAACATAACTGCAGCTGCCACATTCGATACAATCCATAATAGAATCCTGGACAGCCGATGCGATATTATTCGCTTTAATCATCTCTGTAAGCTGAGCAACTGCTAATCCCATCGGACAAGCCCTGAGGCAACTGCCGCAACGAATACAGGGATTTTCATCACGACCGATAATGCGTGACTCATCAAAAAATAACAGAGCTGATGTTGTTTTGGTGATTGGACTTTCGAAAGAATACGAAGTTCTACCCATCATCGGACCACCCGAAATCATCACCCGTACCTTCTCTGGATCGATCTCGAATTTATCCATCACATAAGAAATGGGTGTACCAATCGGCAGCATTATATTCCCGGGTTTCTTCACCAGGTTTCCTGATATGGTTACTACTCGTTCCATTAACGGACGATTATGATAAAACGCATCATGAATCGATAACACTGTCGCTACATTCTGCACAACCACACCCACATCCATTGGTAATCCTTTGGAGGGTACTTCACGATTCAAAATTGCTTTGATTAATTGCTTTTCACCGCCCTGAGGATATTTAACGATAAGAGGAACCACTGTAATTTTATCATAGTCTTTAGCCGCTTTTTCCAGAGTTTCAATAGCATCCGGTTTATTGCGTTCAATACCAATATAAATAGGCACACCATCAAACAGATGCTGCAGAATTAAAATACCTTTGATCATTTCTTCTGCGTGTTCCAGCATAACACGATGATCAGAGGTAATGTATGGTTCACACTCTGCTCCGTTAATGATCAGTGTATCGATAGTTTTTTCCGGTGGCGGGGAAAGTTTTACATGCGTTGGAAAACCGGCACCACCCATCCCTACAATACCTGCATCTGCAATGGTTTTACGTATATTTTCTACGCTCAATTTTTCTAAATTAATATTGTTATTTGAATCTTTTTTTAGTATGTCGGCATAGTTCTCGCCCGATGTTTCCGGCGATATAAGAGCACATTGTTTAATCTGCCCACCAAGCTGAGGCATTTTTACAATTTTATCAACTTTACCGGCTACTGGTGAATGAACATTTGAAGATACAAATCCAGTTGATTTTGCTACTAGCTGACCACGCTCGACAACACTGCCTTTTTCAACAATAATTTCGCAGGGTTTACCAATATGCTGATCAACAGGAACGAGTAATTTTTCAGGTACTTCACCAAATATAATTTGCTCATCAGAACTTATTTTATCTTCAGGAGGATGAATACCACCCATTTCAAAAGTTTTAGGCATCGACAGTCACCTCCCTGATTTCAATCGAATTTGTTGGACACGCTTCCACACATTTTCCGCATTGAGTACATTTTTCATAGTCAATTTTTGCTAAAAAGTTATTTACATGAATCGCATCATCTTCACAGACTTTTTCACATTTCATACAGCCAATACATGCCACAGAACAGGCTCTGCGTGCATCAGCGCCACGATCGGTATTTAAACAGGTAACCGTGGTTGTTTTAGCTTTGGGACGCATATGCAGCAGATCTTTCGGACAGGTGCTGATACACATGCCGCAACCCGTACATTTTTCATCATCAATCACCACAATGCCGTCTTCAATATACATCGCATCGAATGAGCAGGCACGTACACATGAGCCTAATCCCAAACAGGAGAATGAACAGGCTTTACTTGTATCTGCAACCAGAACTGCAGCCCAGCAATCTTCGATTCCTTTATATTCCATTACAGATTTACAGTTTTGTGATGTACCTTTACACATCAATGAAGCAACTTTTTTCTCACCTGCTTCTGTTGCCAAACCCAATAATGCCCCGATCTGCGACATGGTTTCATCATCAGCAACAGGACAGGGGTTATCAAGAGAATTCTCATTAACAACATTCTCAGCATAAGCAGCACAACCGGCAAAACCACATCCGCCGCAATTAGCGCCAGGTAAAAGCTCAGTGACTTCAGCAATCCTCGGATCTTCATATACATAAAATTTCTTTGATGCAATGTACAATCCGGTAGAGGATATCAAGGCAAATCCTCCAAGAATAAAACCCGGTATAAGTATTTCAAACATCGACAATCCTCAACTTATCTATTTTAACTAATCGGTTTAATATTAACATTAAATTTTGATTCTCCAAAATGGTTATTTATAAAATGCACTAACCCTAATGCCAGACCAGTAGCAACTAATGCATTCAGGAACTGAAATAACTCATTATCAATATGAAATAACCATTTACTTATTATAATCCCCAGAAAAAAGAATAATATCGGCAGCATATAGACAATTAAAGAAGTCTGGACTACTTTTTTATACTCGAGACTTACTTTCTCGCCAACTTTAAGATTTTCAGCAACCGTAGTTTTTTCAAGCTCAATCGTCTTACTTGAGCATACACTGCTCATGCCGCATCCTTTGCAATCACCTTCGCTATCAATGGACACAAAATAATGCGTTGGTGAGATACCTGAAAT
>JARRPN010000102.1:0-7184 GCA_037382875.1 Calditrichaceae bacterium
ACCTCAGTTAATTCTTCCCCTGGAACGATATACAAAAATAAATATGGAGTTGCATCATACACGGCTTAAGTTGAATAAAAATGGTTCCAATTAAGGAATAGGGTTTGTCCCTGCGACATCTTATTTATCCTATATATTTATATTTCTTCTACTAGCCACAGTTTTCAATATAGTTATTTAATATCATACCATGGAGGTTATTAAAAATGTCTCAAAAACCATTTGCAATAATCAAACAAGATGATCTATTACCCTTATGTCCTCACTGCGAAAAAGAATTAACTGAGGTATATATCAAGGCTAAGGGTGTTCCATTTGTCCAGGGAACAAATGTGGTATATTTCTGTCCCCACTGTCGTAAAGTCTTAGGTTTCGGTCAAAGCCGAATGATTTAATTTGATTGAAGAATGCTAATCGAGTTGATCAAAATGGGTGATGTAACCTCATAGGCTATTCTCTATTTATGGAGGGAAAAAAGGTGTATATTTATGACCAATAGCATAAAACAAGTTTCTAATCCGGCAATAAAGTATACAGTAACTTGTGCACTATTAACACTATTAGTAATATGAGATCAATTCTGTAGTATTAAACTTTGCCCAAGCTGATCATAACACGCCGTCAGTTAAATACTACAGAGTAAACACTCTGATTTAATATTGAAAAGTGGACTGCCTGCGAGAGTGCGCAGATACCGTATCTGGATTACGGCTAGACTGCTTAGCGGATGAGCTTAACCAGTAGATTATCAGTTTTTAATTTTATAAAGGATATATACTAATATGGCAATAGAACAAGCTTTTAATTCCTCCATCGACTACTATGATAATTGGATGAAAAAAGCTTTACCAAATTATAGTGACATATTCAAAACCGCACAGGAAATAATTCCTTTTACATCTGATAATCCAATAAATGTTTTAGATTTGGGTGCGGGTACAGGACTATTTTCGAAACATATTTTAGAGAGATATCCTCATGCCCATTTTATATTGTATGATTTAGCAGATAAAATGCTTGATGTTGCTAAAGAAAGATTTAAGAGTTATCCTAAACAATTTGAATATATAATTGGCGACTACAGAAATTTCCAGATTTCAAGTCAATTTGATCTTGTAATTTCTAGCTTATCTATTCATCATCTAACCGATAATGAAAAGAGTAATTTATTTCATACTATTTATAGTAAGCTGCGAAGTCCAGGATTATTTATGAATATCGATCAAATTCGTGCAGATACACACTATTTGCGAAAATTATACTGGGATCACTGGTTGAAACAAGTCCGCCAGCAAGAATTATTAGAAAACCAAATACAAGATAGCATTAACCGGCGAGAAACATATGATCAAGATGCTTTAATGAGTGATCAACTTCAATGGTTATCAGAAGCGGGATTTGTAAATGTTGATTGTATTTACAAAAATTACTTTGTAGGCGTATTTCATGCTATGAAAGAGTGAGATATGGTTTAATATCCAGATTGAGATGAATGAACCCTGCCTATGGCTCTCCGATAAGTGCATGGATTCTAGTGATGGATATATATCACGTCAGTTGGCTGATCGTTATCCGGTTATGATAAAGGAGTTTTTATGAAAAAATATTATACCTTGAAAATAGTAATGGTTTTAAGCACTTGCATTTTTTTATCATGTTCAGTTATTGAAACAGACCAGAATTTAATAAATGAACCTATTAAAATATCACTTCATCCCTATGTAAGCCGTTTAGTTACAGTGAATGCAATAGCAGGTGAAGATACACTTAAACTTCTTCTTGATACAGGCGGTGGAGAAACTTTTATAGGGCCGGAAGTAGCCCATCGATTGGGTTGCAAACCATCAGGTCGAAGTATTGGATTTCGGATGAGTGGTGAGACAATACAATCCCAATATTGTCGCGATATATCTTTGTCAATTGGTGGAGTAACTTTCCATCACGACATGATAGGCGTTTGGGATATCAACAGTATCTTACCTGAAGAATTACCTCCACTTGATGGGATACTTTCATTGAAAACATTTTCAAAACAGCCATTTACATTAGATCTTTCATCCAATCTTCTAATACTTGAGACTAAAGAAAGTCTCAAACATCGCACAAAAGCTATGACCAGATTGGAAAGTCGTATTGCTACTGGACCTGATGGTAGTGAGTTATCAGTATTTTTACATGGAAAAATTGGAGAATATGATGGGTGGTTCCTTCTTGATAGTGGTAATTTGGATGTCGTATTAGTATCACAGTATTTTGTTAAAAATGAATTAAGTGATACGACTTCATCAAACAAAATATGGGAATCAGAATTCAAATTTAAGAATCTTTCATCAGAATTAACAAGATTTCGGGCAAAAGATATTATTTATGATGGTGCTCTGTCTGAGGAATTTATCAAAAAATGGATATTCACCTTTGATTTATTTAAGAATGCTGTTTGGATATCCCCGGTAGAAAAATAACTATCTAAATAAATTGCATTAAACAATCGCATGCTATTGGAACTAAAACCTTACTACAACTGTGGTATTTTATCAAAATGTAGGCTACCTGCCATCAAAAAGATCTACTGTCCACAGGGTTTTAGTTCTATGATGCTTAGTGATATAAACAGTTAAACCTTATCATATGGATAATGCAAGAATTAAAAAACATATAATCTATACTATGTGCTTTACAAATGTCTATCAACATTATGTCGCCTAGGCGGAGAAAAAAGGAAGGACGAAAACAGAAGTCGACGAAATCATCTAGTAGCTTAAAGGATATAGTCAAGAAGAATTATAAGATAAACATGAAAAATAAAAAGTATCTCAATTCAATTGTTGATCATAGACAATAAGTTTGTGTTATGTGTATAACAACTCACTTAAATTGACCGGATCAGCTCTTCTGATAGGTATAACCGTATAAACCGATGGCTTAGATCAGATGTATGTGATATAAAAAATATTTTTGGAACTAAGGTCAATAGATTTAATTTAATATTAAAAAGGATAATTTGATATGCAAGTAAGTAATTTTATTAGATCTAAGATGATCAAAATAACAGTCTCAGTTTTTGCGGCTTTATTAATTCTCAGGCCAAATTATATCAGTGCTGGAGAGAATGACCAACTGTCATACCCGGAATTGGGGATCACTACTACCCTCCAAATTATACATCCTAGCATAGGTTACTGGTGGGGCCGAAAAGGCGTTCGGTTAACAGGGATGTATTTAAAGAAGGATCTTAATGAGTTCCATCTTAACATTGGTTATGCGTTATATGACTCAGAGACAGCACAGCATAGCATTAACCTTTTAACAAGCAAAATTGTTGGTAGTGATCCCGGTGCAGATTATGACTATTGGTCAACAGGTATCGCATATGGTCTTAATTACAGAGGATTCTTTTTTGAATTAGGGCTTGCCTGGCCATGGAAAGATTATCTTGGTAACCTTTCCAATGATCCTGTTGTTCCCTGCGGTTATTTTGGATATATATATCGCTTTAGAGAATAGTGAATAATAATCACAGTCTTGAGATAATGAAAATCCAACTATTGGATCTATCGACGATGGTGGGATTCGATCATTTTTTCATGAGCCAGTGATTTTATTTTGACACTAAGTGGATTATTTGCAGGTAACCGACAAGTTGAAGATGTGTCCGTCCAACTTTATCTTAAATAACTAAATTGCCGGGGATTGTACCTGGCCTGTATGACAATATCAGTTACAGTCAAGAAACTTACGAGTATAAAAATAAATGGAAATTTTATGAACTATACGGAATTAAGACAAATACTAACGGGATTTCAGAAGAGTAGAATTTTATTGACAGCTTATGAATTGGATCTCTTTACATTTATAGATGATAAAAGCTATAGTTCTGAAAGCATATCCAAGGCATTAGACCTGGACAAGAATGCAACTGAAAGATTATTAAATGCTTTGGTTGCTTTAAAACTGATGGAGAAGAAAAATGAAAATTATAGCAACTCCAAAGAAGGTTTAATGTTTCTTTCGAAGAACAGCCCTGATTATCTGGGCGGATTAATGCATACAAATCATTTATGGAATACCTGGAGCCATTTGACTGATGTAGTGAAAACCGGGAAAGTTGCACACCGTGAAGAAATTAATGAAAGAGGTGAAGAATGGCTTGAGGCATTTATTAATGCCATGCATGACAGAGGAAAAAAACATGCGCCTACTCAACTCTCAAAAATTGACATAAAAAATGTGGGTTCGGTATTGGATGTTGGAGGAGGCTCAGGATGTTTCTGTATGGAATTCATAAATAGAAAACCCGGTTTAAAGGCTGCAATTTTTGATCTGCCAAATGTAATTCCAATTTCAAAGAAAATTATTGAAAAAGAAGGTTATTCCGGTAAGATTGAACATTATAGTGGAGACTATATATCTGATGAACTTCCTAAAGGTTTCGATTTGCTATTTATGTCAGCCATAATCCATAGCAATTCATTTGAGATAAATCAGAAATTAGTAAAAAAGTGCTACAATTCCCTAAATGCTAATGGTAAAATAGTGATTCAGGATTGGATAATGAATGATAAAAAAACAAGTCCCGTACAGGGTGCTATATTTTCTATCAATATGTTGGTGGGCGTTGAAGGTGGCGATTGCTACTCTGAACATGAAGTAAGTACATGGATGAAAAATGCGGGTTTTGCAGATATTTCGAAAGTTGTATTGGAATCAGGTATCGCTCAAATGATCGGAGTAAAGAAACAGAGATGATTAAGATATAGACTAACAATGCGGAAGCTGCCCATCCTTTCAGGATAGAATCCAAGCAAAATTATCTAAATCCAATTAATCCATCTACAGTTATTAGCTATCAACTTTTACAATCCATTAATTTGGAATTAATTATTTACAATATAATTAGTCGGAAGATAGAGACATTTGTAAAATCCATGCAGCAGACTGGACATTATGCCTATATTTGTGATGCTAAGGATTATTCAAACGGAGTTTATATTTACAGCTTTAAAACCAACTCATTTGTACTAAGTCATTTAATGTTATCCTCATTCTTTAATGGTAAGCTGAATTAGGAGTTTTAAATTTATTTAAGCTAGAGGTTTTGTTTTTAAACAACCTGCATTGTTTGTAGATTGGACGATCTTTGGCTATATTCAGCTTATATTTATAGGTATTAAATATTGTGACGATAAAGAATAATTATCAATAATTAATTTGTTTACTGTGAGCCTGAATGGTTAAAAATATTTTCCTTTTTGCATTTTTCATTTCTATACATATCCTACTTGCACAATCACCACAGATTTATATAAATGAGTTTTTAGCATCCAACCTGACAACGAATCCGGATATGGTGGATTTTGGTGATTTTTCTGACTGGATTGAGCTCTATAATGATGAGGATACTGATATTAATTTAGGTGGTTTTTATATTAGCGATGATTTTTCCTTGCCCGCAAAATGGCAAATCCCGCCAAACACAATTATTCCGGCAAAAGGTTTTTATCTTCTGTGGGCGGACGATTATAATGACATACCCGGTCAAAATTATATCAGGGAATGGTGGCCGCATAACATCCCTTATACGACACAATGGTGTCATACAAATTTTAAATTATCCAAAGATGGCGATGGAATCGGTTTGTACGAAAGTGACGGCAGCCCCGTCGATACGCTTCTCTTTGAGGAACAAGTAACGGATGTATCTTATGGCCGTCAGCCGGATGGCAGCGATAATTTTTATTTTTTTGGAGAACCAACTCCAATAGCATCAAATTCGACAGCAGGGGTAAATTCTATTGATTATTCGGCAGAAGTATTTTTCTCAATTGATGGAGGTTTTTATGAAAGCTCTGTTCAGGTAAGTTTAACTTCTGCTTCCGGATTTGGTACAATCCATTATACTACAGACGGCTCAAAGCCTGTCAGTTCATCTTCGATATACAGCGGCCCCGTTGACATTTCCGAAACTACAGTTTTGAAGGCAAGGGTATTCGAGAGCGGTAAAATCCCCGGTAAGACGGCTACTCAAACATTTTTTATATCGGAAGTCCGAAATTTGCCTACAGTTTCCATTTCAACTGATAACCATTTTTTATTGAATGGAGAACTGGGTATCTACCGCCACACCTATAAAGAGAGAGAAATACCTGTCAGTCTTGAGTACTTTCCTCTTTCGGCAGAACAGGGCTTTTCGTTAGACGCCGGTATGAGAATAGGCGGGCAGAACATTTACCGTTTTGCCCAAAAACCTCTCAATATTTATGCCCGGGGCGATTACGGCTATTCACATATCAATTATAAAATATTTGATGATCTCCCCTATCAGGCATATAAAAGATTATACCTGAGAAATGGCGGGGATGACTGGCCCAATACGATGTTCAAAGAAGGTATGATCGTCAGTCTTTTAAAAGGGCAAATATCATAATGTGGATCCGATATACCTGGATCATCTGGAATCTGACAATAGTGTTATTCAGGGAGACTCTTCAGAATTTATTGAATTGTTGAATTTTGCAAATTCCAACAATTTAAGTGATCCAACTAATTATGACTATGTTAAATCCAGAATAGATATTCATAATTTGATGGACTTTATCATAGTCCAGGATTGGCTGGCCAATACCAGCTGGAGCCATAACAGGGAAGTTTGGCGTGACAACCGGACTGAAAAATTATGGCGCTGGGTCCTGGTGGATATGGACAGAGGTTTCAATGCCGGAAGAATAAGCAGGGATCTGCTTTCTGATTTATATGCAAATTTTGGTCTTTTCCGGCAATTGTGTGCCAACCAGGATTTTGTCAATGAATTCGTTCAGCGTTATTCGCAGCATGTGGACCAAATATTTGATAATATCCGAGTGGTGCAAATTATTGATAGCCTGAAATCCTTAATAGAAGATGAAATGCCCCGGCATATTGATAAATGGGGTACTTACATAGATTCACTATCGATTGATGAATGGGGACAGACGGCAGGTATCTCTTCGCTTACATCATGGAATAATGAAATCCAGGATATGAGGGATTTTGCAAACCAGCGCAGTACCTATGCCCTAACATATCTTGGTGATCGTTTCGGCCTGTCTGGCAGATCACAACTCACGATTTCATCAACTCCGGATAACGAAGGTAAAGTTGCCATAAACGGAGTGTTAGATGATATTGGTAATGCAAATAACTATTTT
>JARRPN010000103.1:0-6384 GCA_037382875.1 Calditrichaceae bacterium
CTTTTAATAATGCGGGGAAATCATCGCGAAACGTATCCGGTCCTCCAAAAGCATCGGCTTTTTCTTTATTCAAAGCAGTATCTATATTTGCAAGCCAGTAGCACGGTACGCTTACATCGGAATCGACAAATATAAAAAAATCACCTTTGGCGTTCTTCATACCCAAATTTCGCGCCGCACCCGGCCCCTGATTCTTTTGTGTGTAATAATACAGAGGAAATGCAATCCGTTTTTTATAACTATCAACAATGGATTCGGTATTATCCGTGGATCCGTCATCCGCGATAATAACCTCGAATCGGTCAGCGGAAAAGTCTAATTTCGATAAAGAAGCCAGCAGAACGTCGACTTCTTCCGCCCGGTTGAATGAAGGTATAATAAGGGAATAAAAGTTATATTTTCTTTCTGACATGTTACAGAAATATTATAAATACGATTTCAATAATTGGCATTTAATTTACTTCTTCTCTCACAGGTGTTTTAATATTATGGCTTTTTGTGCTGGTTAGCATATCTCCTATGAGCCCAAGAGAAAAGGACTGAACGCCGACAATAATAAGCAGTACACCTAAAAACAGAAGTGGTCTATGTCCAATAGCATAGCCCTGAAACCAGAGAATCGACAAATAAACGGATATTGCAGAACCAATAAATAATGCAACTAAACCCAGAAATCCAAAAAGATGCATCGGTTTTTGCCGATAACGTGTAATAAATAATACAGTTAATAAATCAAAAAAACCACTAAAGAATCTGCGAAAACCAAATTTTGTTTTTCCAAATTTTCTTGCATGATGTTCAACCACAATTTCACCCACTTTAAATCCCTGCCAATGAGCCAAAACTGGCAGATACCGATGCAATTCACCATAAACAGGAATTGCTTTTATTACTTCGCATCGATAGGCTTTTAATCCGCAATTAAAGTCATGAATTTTAATGCCTGTTAATAATTGGGTTGTAAAATTGAATAATTTTGAAGGCGCTGTTTTTGTGATTGGATCATGCCGCTTCTGCTTCCAACCAGAAACCAGATCGTATCCTTCATCCAACTTTGCAATTAAATTTGGAATTTCAGCCGGATCATCCTGAAGATCTGCATCCATTGTAATAACATATTCACCTTTTGTTCGTTGAAATCCTTCAGCTAGAGCAGCACTTTTGCCAAAATTTTTCCGAAAACGGATGATTCTAATAATATCCAGCTTATTCTTAATTTCCAGTAATTTTTCGAAAGAACCATCATCGCTGCCGTCATCTATAAAAATGATTTCAAAATTTTTATTCAGTTTTTTAAGATGTTCAACAACCCGATCCGTCAATTCATTTAAAGAATCAACTTCATTGAGTAAAGGAATTACAATCGAAATATCCATCGCAGTTTCCATTATGGTTGGTTTTCCAGTGAAAGATCAATTTGTGTTGCATTATCGGACACATTGATATCAAATACATCCGGTTGAATATACTCATTGATGCTTAATTCATTAAAGAGAACAGATAATCCTTGCTTCTCATCCGGGCTCACAACACGCACATAATTAATCACATTGGGAAAATATATATTATTTATCAATTTAAAATCATCGTACTCTTTATAATAAAGTAGTTCGTTGTCACGCAAGTATTCAATACGTCTAATCAGTTTAATAGCCGGATCAAACCAGATTTTGTATTCATTAGAACCATTCTGCGCAGTTAGAAAATACATTTGATCACGAATCGTAAACCGATCTTTTTTTAAGATTTCAAATCTATCTTGCGCTAGAAATAAACTGCGTAAATTTGATATTTCAATCGGAAATTGGAGAAAATTTTTTCCAACAAAGGCTTCCTTTTTTCCTGTGTAGAATTGGTTCATGACCTGATTATAAAAAATAAACCGATTCTTTGATATAAAGACCTTCCCAACACGAATTCCTAAAGGACCTGTCACCGATATTAATAATGAATCATCTCCGCTCAACGCCACATCAGCACCAAAATTGCCTGAATATTGCTGTGTATCCAACGTAATTCGAGCACTTCCGGATAGATTTTTTATTGACTTTTGCCAACCTGAATTCAACTGTAGTAAATCCCGATAAGTCACTTCCGTTAAATCCGGAATGACAACTTTTTTTGATGATGTACAGGATGACAAAATTAAAGCAACTATTGAGACGAATAAAACAGAGTATTTAAACATTATTGTACTTTTTCCAATTTCAATTTGAGATTATCATTTGCAGGTTGCATGTTCAGGGCTTTTTCCCAATTTTCTCTGGCAAGACTATATTGGTTAAGTTCGTAATAGACATCGCCAAGATGTTCAAAAACAACAGCTGAATTTTCACGTACTTCGATGGCCTGTTTGATATATTTTTCAGCTTCTGTATAATTTTTTTGTTTATAGTATATCCATCCTATTGTATCCAGATAAGCGCCATTTTTTGGATCGATAGATAGTGCTTTTTTAACCATTCCCAACGCTTCATCCAGTCGAGTATCACGCTCGCACAAACTATAACTATAATTATTTAATAACAAAGCATTATCAGGAAATTCTTGAACCGCTGCTTCATAAAGACTATCAGATTTATCAAACTGCCCAAGACTTTCATAAACCACCGCTAAACTGGAGATGACATTTATGTTATCCGGATTAAGTTTGTGTGATCTATTTAAATAAGGTAAAGCTTGTTCAAACCTTTCAAGTTGCTGTAAGGTTGATCCATAAAAACCAAGGATTGTTGGATCATTAGGATGAGCCTTAAGAGCTCTTTTATATATAATTACAGCAGAATCAGGTTTCTCTGTTTCTAAAAACAGGGCTCCAAGATATAATGAAGCAATTTTGCTATCTTCGTCTTCATTCAATACATACTGCCAATATCTTTTTGCATCATCATAATTTTTTGCTTCAAATTCTATACGAGCAATCAATTCATATAACTCTATGGGTACGTTTTCATTCTTTAAAACAGGCAATATCTTTTCTCTGGCTTTGTCATAATCCTTTAAATTATAATAAGCCTGACCAACCAATATATACGGGAATACTTTTGTCGAATCAACCTGATAACGGCCATCTTCTATTACATCAATCACTTCCTGCCATTTTTGTTCATTACCATACGATAGAGCCAAATCCTGAATAGCCGGGTAATAATCTGATTTTATGGCAAGTGCCTTTTGATAAGCGGATCTGGCTTCGTCAATCTTTCCCTGAACTTTTAACACATTACCGATCTTATAATATATACGGTAGTCTAATGAATCTTTCTGAAGAATCCGATCATAAGCACCAATTGCTTTATCATATTCCTTATATTTTATATAGATATCTGCAAGCTCATTTAAAGTATTAGGATCATAACCGTAATATTCATCTAATTGTTCATATTGTTCTGCAATACCTTTTTCATTATTGGTTTTTTTATATAAAAATAGTAAATATTTCCGCGCATCTTCATGATAAGGATTCTGTTTTAAAATCCTTTTATAGGTATCAATCGCATTGGCATCATCTCGTAACCTAAAATAACAATCAGCCATTAAGTTAAGTGTTTCCAAATTTTCAGGATCTTTTTGTTCCGCTTTCTTCAATAAAATTAGCGCACTCTCAAAATGACCGAGTTTCATATGATTCTCAGCTATACTGTTATAAATAGTTGGAGAAGTCGAATCATGATGCAGAGCCTGATAAAATTGAACCAATGCTTCATTATACAGACCTTCGGATTGGTAGAATAGTCCTTTTAGATATAAATCCCTTGCTTTTAGAGAAACTTCTGACTTCTTTTTATGTGGTTTGAGCACTTTATTTGAATGTGCACATCCCCCTATGAGAAGTACAAAACTTAGAATTACTAATATTGGATATATTTTTTTCATAACAAGTTGATAAATATAAAATTTATCCCTTTTAATAACAAGATTTAGACCTAAATAAAATTACATCAATTTGAGGATAACATATTAATACGATACTATAATCCATTGAACATTTTTATTGAAAATTAGTACACTAAAATTATAATTTGGTTCCAGTGAGTTGTACCAATGAGTTTAGAATGAAAAATTATACTTTTAATATTTTACATGATTGTAGGAATGTCAAAACTGATGGCAAAGATGACTTTATTACCTGTCTTGATTTAGAAAATGCGATTGGTTAATTTGATATTTAATGTAAATATAAAAATTATTTAACTATCCAGAGTCTGCATCAATGAAAAGAAAAATGCGTAATAGCGCCAGTTCAACCCGTATAAAGCCTGTCGAAAGCAGCACATTTTCAAGGATTGAACCTACAAAATCACATAAGTCCGGACGATCAAAAAAATTTAAAATATGGTTAATTTCTATTCTATCCATCCTAATGATTGGTGGTGCAAGTTTCCGAAGGTTTGTAATTTATATTAAAAATCTCCTCATAAGTATCCGGGCAATATTTGGTTGCAATTTTTTTGGTGTCATTGCAAATTTTTATTCGTACTATCCCGGATGCCTCAGTAAATGAACTATGTCTAAACTTGAGGGAATCATAGACTGTTTTCATAAACTTGCCCCAAAAAGGCAATGCCGCTCTTGAACCAGCCATGCGGGGACCAAGATTATATTGAAAATCGTCTAATCCAACCCAGACGCCAGTAACGATATCCGGTGTGAATCCAACAAACCAGGCATTCGTGTTATCATTAGTTGTTCCTGTCTTGCCGCCAGCTGGCTGAAAGAATTTATAGTCTCTCCGCACGCCGTAACCAGTACCGCGATTCATCACATCCTGCAGCATATTATTCATAATATATGTAGTTTGTTCCGAGAGAACTTCGCGTCGCTCTGTACGTGCCTGGTATATCATATTACCATTTTTATCTTCGATTTTTAATATGGAAATTGGTTTAACATGTACACCATTGTTGGCAAATACTCCAAATGCGGATACCAGTTCCAAAGGAATGACTTCCGAAGTGCCAAGCGCCAGCGTTGTGTAAGGTCTTAACGGTGTTGTAATCCCCATTGCTTTAGCATAACGTACAACGGTTTTAGGGGTTATATCGGATATTAAGCGTATGGCAACCAGGTTTTTTGAACCGCGCAAGGCCTCACGAAGCGTCATTAATCCGCCAACAGTCCCCTCATAATTTTTGGGTGTCCAGCGCGTGCCGTCTTCATTGACTTCCACGGTTGGCTGATTAAGATATTGATCGGTTGGTAGATAACCATTATCGATTGCAGCGGTGTAAAGAAATGGTTTAAACGCTGAGCCGGGCTGCCTGCGCATCTGCGTTACACGATTAAATTTGGATTTATTAAAATCACGTCCACCGATCATAGCCAGGATATGACCGGTTTTCGGATCGATAGCAACAAATGCCAGCTGCATGGTTGACAATTCCTGGAAGGCTGTATCGGTCATCGTTGCACGTAATTTTTTAAATGCCGGTTGATTGCGTACCAGACTTTGTATACCATCCACTGTACTATCTACTGCCATTTCCATATATTTTTGTATTTTGGTATTTAAAGTTGTGTAAACACGCAGACCGTCTTCATAAATATTTACATGGAGAGAATCCTGTAAATCGTTTAACTGACGGCGAATGTATTCTGTAAAATACGGCGCCGTTTTCATATCATGAGGATCATTTAAATTTAAGTTAAGCGGAAGTACACGAAGACTATCGTATACAGCCTGATCCAGACAATTGTTATCCACCATCATTTTCATTACGATATTACGACGCTTTAATGCCCGATCCGGGTGCCGTACAGGCGAATATTCAGTTTGGCCTTTTAATAAGCCTATAAGCATCGCAGCTTCCTGAACTTCAAGATCTTCATCCGGTTTATCGAAATATCTGCGTGCCCCAGAACGAATACCATAAGCGTTATTTCCAAAGGGCAGATAATTTAAATAAATCTCAATAATTTCATTTTTCGCATAGGTCCGTTCAATTTGTATTGATGTTAGAATCTCTCTTATCTTTCTTGTATATGTTTGTTCAAAGCCTAAATATAAGTTTCTTGCAAGCTGCATAGTAATTGTACTGGCACCCTGCCCTGTTAGATCAAACGTTAAAATATTCTTGACGGCTGCACGCCCTATACCAGCTAGATCAATACCCCAGTGATGATAGAATTCTCTGTCTTCGGTCGAAAGTAATGCATCGATAACGGTTTTTGGAATTTTATCATAAGGTGTAAATGTCCTATTCCAGCGAAAGAATGAATGAAGAACCTCGCCATCCACAGAATATATTTGTGTTGCCATGGCAGGATCAATACGCTCAAGTGTTCTTAGAGAAGGCATACCCTGTATGAGATAGAGAAAGAAACCTGCACCACCAATCATTACGATGGATAGAATAGAAATTAACCATATTTTAAATTTTTTTG
>JARRPN010000104.1:0-9394 GCA_037382875.1 Calditrichaceae bacterium
CTTTTACCATATATGTAAAAGATCTTAAAACAGGTGATGCTCCTCAAACACAGTTTTCATTAGGTGCAAGTTTTTTCCCGTTCAATAGAATAACTGTTCAGGGAATATTCAGATATTATGCAAACCATTATGCAGACTGGCTGGCAACAAATAGAACTGATCCGCAGGATAGAGCACAAAGCTGGAAAGCCCCGGACTATTTTGTAATGGATTTTCATATGACCTACACCTTTCCAAAAATGATAAATAATGTTGATATACAGCTTTTTGGACATGTATTCAATGTCCTGAATCAGGTCTATGTACAGGATGCCGTTGATAATAGTCCTTATAATGCATTTACAGGTGATGGCAAAAATCATGAAGCTGATGATGCGGAGGTATTTCTTGGATTGCCCCGAATATTTAATCTGGGATTTAGTGTAATATGGTAAATAGTAATAATAGGATTGATTAATTAAGATTTTGACTATTTTCTCTAATCTACTTCATTTTCTAACTTTATTATATTTAACTAAACGAGTTTAATGAAGTTTATCGCCGAATCACTCTCCAAAAATTTTTCTGAATTTAAAATATTTACAGATATCAGTTTTAAAATATCTTCCGGCCAATGTCTTGCCATCACCGGGCGAAATGGATCGGGTAAAACCACTTTAATCCGGGTACTAAGTCACCTAATTCAACCGAGTGCTGGCAAAATATCTTTATTGGAAAATGCTTCAATAATAAGAAGGGAAGATTTTTATAAATATATCGGATTAGTCGGACCTTACCTGGAACTATATCAGGATTTAACTGCTCAGGAAAATCTTGAGTTCTTTGCCCGGATGAAGGATTTGAATAATTATGAAAATCGAATTGCATATTTAATGGAACGAATCGGTTTAAAGGGACGAGAAAATGATTTGGTAAAGACCTATTCCTCTGGTATGAAGCAACGTTTAAAATATGTCTTCGCATTATTGAGTGAACCTGAAATACTTTTTGTAGATGAACCCCGATCCAATCTTGATGAACAGGGCATACAAACCATATATGAAATATTCGAAGAACAAAAAAAGAGTAACTTGTTAATTCTGGCGACTAATGATTCAGATGATTTACAATTTGCTGATATGCGGGTGGATTTGAATGCTTAAAGCCTGGCTGATATTTAAAAAAGACCTGCAACAGGAATTTCGCACACGTTATGCGATCAATGCGATTCTATTGTTCAGTGTGGTAACGTTGACAGCAGTATCGTTTGCTATTGGTGCTTTTTCTGCGGATAGTGATATTCTTTCAGCCTTATTATGGATTATTCTGTTTTTCTCATCTATGTCGGGTCTGTCTCATATTTTCGTACGAGAAGAAGAAACCCATACTTCCGATACGCTTAAATTAGTGTCACCGGCGACCAGTGTATTTATTGGTAAATTGTTTTTTAATCTATTTTTGCTATTTGCACTGGAAATTATAACGGTTCCCTTATTTATTGCAGTAATGAATCTGGAAGTTATAAATCCATCTCTGTTTATACTGGTCATATTTTTAGGCAGTTTGGGCTTGGCTGCAGGGGGTACGATGGTTGCTGCCATTATTTCCAAGGCTGGAGCTAAAGGTGCTCTATTCACGATTTTATCATTTCCAATTTTATTACCCGTATTGATAAGTGGAATTAGCGCTACTAAAAAAGCAGTTACAGAACCGTTAATATCACCCGCTGCATCCGAATTACAAGCACTTATAGCTTATGCTGTGGTTATAACGACTGCTTCCATTTTACTTTTTGATTTTGTATGGAACGAATGATTGTATATTTATGGGAAGAATTTTACTTTTTATTAGGTTGAATAGAACAAAATATTTTCTGATTCGTTAATGAGTTACCATTATGAATAAATGAAGATGGAAAGGGAAATCATCTTGATACAAAATATTCTAAAGATTGTCCTGTTTATCTGGCTTGTTCTGGTTATCATCGGTGCATTTATGTATGCACCAACCGCGAAAGGTCTTGGTGAGTTTACGCGTGTATTGTATTTTCATGTGCCTATGGCCTGGATTACCGTTCTGGCATTTTTACTAAGCGCTGTTTATAGCATTCTTTATCTCAAGAAAAAGGAAATTAGATTTGATCATCATGCGGAAGCAGCCAATCAATTGGGCATTCTCTTTGCAATACTTGCAACGGTAACGGGATCAATCTGGGCGAAAATGGCCTGGGGATCTTTCTGGAACTGGGATCCCAGAGAAACGTCCATCTTTATACTGTTGCTTATTTACGCAGCTTATTTTGCCCTTCGATCTGCGATTGAACAGGAAGATCGCAAAGCTGCACTTTCAGCAGTCTATTCTATTCTGGCATTTGTGACTGTGCCGTTTTTTATTTTTATTGTACCGAGAATCTATGAAGGACTCCATCCGGATGTGGTTGGAGAAGTCGTTAAAGCATCCGATAAAAAAATGGTGATGGGACCAAGAATTTTACTAGTATTTTTATCATCTTTAGCTGGATTTACCGGGTTGTTTGTATGGATGGTTAAAATGAAATTTGATTTGATTAAACTTAAATTAAAAATTAATGAATTGGAGAAATAATGGAACCGATTTATGTCGTTCTAATAATAAATCTGATCGTATGGACTGGATTGTTTGGTTATACATTTATAACAAATAAAAAAATTGATGAACTGAAAAATAAAATGGGACAATTAGAAAAATAAATCTCATTCTGAGACCGATGTCTTGTCAATCGAGAGAAGAATCAAATGTTGTCATAGATCCTTCACTTCATTCAGGATAACATAAGTATTCAAAAAAATAAAGAGGGCCGCAAAAAATGCGCACAAAATATATCATAGGTGGAATTATCATCGTTGCCTTTACCGTATGGGCAGGTATTTCATTTAAATCAACCCTGACTCCGTATGTGTCGATTTCTGAAGCGAAACAAACTGGAAAAACAGTTCAGGTTAAAGGTGAACGGCTTGATAATGGATATTTTGATACCGACAAACACCTATTTACATTTGAAATAAAAGACGAACAAGGGGAAAATTTGAAAGTTACCTATGATGGTGCAAAACCGGGTAATTTTGATCAGGCCAGTCATGTAGTGTGTGTAGGTAAATATACAAATGGTGTATTCGTAGCCAAAGAGCTTTTAATAAAGTGTCCTTCCAAGTACCAGGAAGAAGGTACACAAGTATGATTTTTGGCGTTGCTGCAACAGCAATTACATTTATCGCACTCATTCTTAGCACAACATCATATTATTTACATTACAAATACGCGGACAAATCTCTATTATCCATGGCGCGAAATAGCTTTTATCTATCTGTTATACTGATTTTTTGTCAATCCGTTATGCGCATGGGGGGAATTCTGAATCACCGTTTTGAATGGGTCTAGGGGTTTAGTTATTCCTCTCGTGATTTACCATTATATTATCTGATCTCAACGTTTTGGGCAGGACAGGAAGGTACATTCCTGCTATGGTCATTGCTTGGATCTATTTACGGTATAGTAATCATCCACAACCGTACCAAGGATGAATCTCTTGTGATGAGTTTTATGCTACTGGTCCAGGCATTTATAATAATGATTTTAATTAAGCGGAATCCGTTCACTTTTGTCTGGGAAATCAATCCAGCTGGCTTTTCACCTGGAATGGTGCCTGTGGATGGCAATGGCTTAAATCCATTGCTGCAGGATCCCTGGATGACTATTCATCCACCGATATTATTTGCCGGTTATTCGTCAACAATGATATTATTTGCTTTTGCAATGGCTGCATTGGTTAAAAGAAATTATGATACCTGGATTAAAAATGTTTATCCCTATGCACTTTTTGTTGGTCTTGCCCTGGGCACCGGAATTATTCTTGGTGGCTATTGGGCGTATACTACCCTAGGCTGGGGCGGATACTGGGCCTGGGATCCGGTGGAAAATAGTTCGTTTATCCCTTGGATTGTTTCTCTAGCACTCATTCATGGAATGGTCGTGCAACGTAAACAGGGAGGTCTGAAAAAAACTAATATCGCCCTGGCGATTATCACCTTTATACTGGTACTTTATGGCAGCTTTTTAACACGAAGCGGAATTCTAACAGATTTCTCCGTTCATTCATTTGGAGAATCGGAATTAAGCGCATATCTCTTGGGATTTGTTCTATTCTTCTTATTTTTAGGGATTTTGTTTTTCCTTTTTCGTGCAGGTGAAGTTAAAGGAAAGAGAGTTCAGACAGAATTTTTTACGCGGGAAACCTTCCTGCTCTTTGGTCTCATAATCTTATTAGTATTAGCAACTTTTACCTTTTTTGGTACCTCATCGCCAATAATAACGAGTATATTCGGCGAAGCATCCAATGTATCTGTTGATTATTATAATGCCATTGCAGGTCCCATTGGGATTATTATGGCATTGTTGATTGCCATTTCTCCAGTATTGCGCTGGCGTGCAAAGAGCGGGGATAAAATAAAACGGATATGGATTCATGCTACCATAAGTTTGATAACCGGTGTCATAATTTATATTACAGGTTTCCGTGATGTTGTTCCTTTACTAATTGGCATCGCTGCTCTTTTTGTTATTTTGATCAATGGAGAGCTTGTCATTCAGATGATTCGGAGAAGGAATTTCACTTTCGGTGGTTATTTAGCTCATGTTGGTATTGGCCTTATGATGATTGGTATAATCGCTTCATCGGTCTATGACAAATCAGAAAAAATAACACTTCCCCGTGATACTGATGTCCGTATAATGGGATACGATCTTCGATACGATGGTAAACAGCCATCGCCGGATGGTAAGGATAAAGTCAAAATTTCTGTGGATAATTCGAAATCTTTTGCCAAGTTTTACTGGAGTGATTATAGTCGTGCTTATATGGTAGCACCCTCGGTAAAAAATACTCTTTTTCAGGATTTATATATATCACCCATTCAGATTATACCCGCAGATAAAAATTTACCAGAATTTGATAAATTAACATTACATAAATCGCATTCACATGATTTTGAAGATCTGGATTTATTTTTTTCCGGATATGACATGAATACGCATGGTTCCAATAACGGCAATATCTACGTAGCAGCGATTATTGATGTTAAAGATGATGAAGGTAATCAAATTGGCACCATTAAACCGGCTTTGGAAATTGTTGGAAGTGAAAGCCAGTCACAGCCTGCTATTTTGCCCGGTTCAAACCGTAATGTATTTATTACAGGAATCAATGTTGAGGACGGTTCGATACAATTGGGTGTCGCAAAGCCAGATCAAAACAATATAAATACTGGAAAAGAACTCCTGGCTGTAGAAGTTTCGATAAAACCTTTAATTAATATTCTCTGGCTTGGTACATTTTTAATGATCTTTGGTTTTATTTTAACCTCAGTGAACTATTCTCATACGCGAAAAAGTGCTGAACTAAATACATAAAAATATCAGCTAAATATAATTTTTCTCTCTCTTTAGCAGCCATCAGTCAACTTGAATTAACAACTAAAATCTTTTATATTTGAAGCTGATAAATTTAGTCACATCAAAGGCTTAATGCATCGGATTAAACTTACTATTGAGTATGACGGCACAGCTTACTGCGGGTGGCAATTCCAGAAAAAACAGGTCTCAATACAGGAGGAAATAGAACGGGCATTATCCATAATTTTTAAATTGGATATTCGAATTATTGGCGCAGGGCGAACCGATACAGGTGTTCATGCCCGAAATCAGATAGCCCATTTGAATATACCGGAATATGATTTGGACAAGTTGAAGCAATCACTCAACGGACTGCTTAAACAGGATATACGAATTAAAGATGTTCAGGCATGTGCTGCAGATTTTCATGCCCGGTTCGATGCAAAAGAAAGACGCTATCGATATCATATTTGTCAACAACCGACTGCAATACATAGGGCCTTTGCCTGGCAGGTTTATTTTCCGGTTAATATAGCATTGATGCAGGAAGGTGCAGATGTAATTGCCGGGACTAAAGATTTTAAATCGTTTTGTAAAGTAAAAAGTAATGTAAAAAATCATCTTTGCCAGATTTTTAAAAGCCATTGGTTAATTAGAGATGATCTGCTGGTTTATGAAATAGCAGCTAATCGATTTTTGCATGGAATGGTTAGGGCTATTGTCGGTATATTGATCGACTTAGGCCGAGGACGGATTGATATTAAATTATTGAAACATATAATTAATAGTAAAGATCGTACACAGGTATTAAATATAGCACCTGCTCATGGTCTATTCCTGGAAAAAATTGTTTATTAGTGATAACAGTATAATTACAAATGTTACAGGTATTATAATATAGATGGACGAGGAGAAAATATGAAGTTTTTTATTGATACAGCTACTAATCCCTCTTTGATTTCAAAAGAGGACGGTGAACCAACAGCCATTTTTAAGGCGATTTGTAAAGTCGTGAACGGTCCAGTTAGCGCTGAAGCTGTATCACTGGATAGTGAAGGCATGATACAGGAAGGACGCGAACTGGCTAAAATACATAAAAATATTGTAGTCAAAATTCCCATGACAAAGGAAGGCTTAAAAGCGGTTAAACAATTATCCGCCGAAGGTATTAAAACCAATGTTACACTTATTTTTACAGCGGTTCAGGCTTTGATGGCGGCCCGGGCCGGGGCAAACTATGTCAGTCCGTTTGTAGGGCGTTTGGATGATATCTCTTCTAATGGGATGGATATTATTGGTCAGATTAAACAGATTTTTGATAATTATAGTCTGGAATCCGAAATTATCGTTGCCAGTGTTCGCAGCCCGATGCATGTACTGGATGCAGCACTTTATGGGGCACACATTGCTACAATTCCTTATAAAGTGATTGAACAATTGACTAAACATCCTTTGACCGATAAAGGCATTGATAATTTTCTGGCCGATTGGGAAAAAGTAAAGAACAGGTAATTTGATTTACATATCAGAAAAGTTTATGTAATATGAAAATTTTAAAACCAGTCATTTTAATTACTATAGGATTGATCGCCGGGTTAATTCTATATAATCTATTGGGTGTGAATGAAGAGACATCGGGTAATATTCAGGATAGCTCTATTGTAACTTCAGCCCACGCGCAGGATATTGATAATTCGGATGAAACGGATAAAACCTTATCTGCCAACAGGAATAATGCTATTACGCGTGCAGTAGAAAAGGTAAGTCCTGCGGTTGTATCCGTGAATGTAACAAAAGTGCGTTTGCGTGTACAGCGTAATCCTTATGTTGATCCATTTTTCAGAGAATTTTTCCCAGAATTCTTTGGTGATCGCAGGTATCAACAATACGTGCAGTCTGTCGGTTCAGGATTTATTATATCGAGTAATGGGTATATCCTAACAAATCAACACGTGGTTGAAAACGCGACTGAAATTATTGTGGCCAAATCCAGCGGTGATGAGTATCCCGCTGAAATTATTGGTACTGATATTATAACTGATGTCGCATTGCTGAAAATTGATGGCGAGAATCATCATTCAATCGCTCTGGGAAATTCAGATGACCTGATTATCGGGGAATGGGCAATAGCTCTGGGTAATCCATTTGGACTTTTTGTAACGTCTCAGCCCACTGTTACTGTTGGAGTTGTCAGTGCTACAGATCGTGATTTTTCAAGGCAGCAGGGTCGTGTATATGAAGATATGATTCAAACGGATGCATCCATCAATCATGGCAATAGCGGCGGTCCGTTATGTAACGCCAATGGCGAAGTTATTGGCATGAACACATTCATTTACACAGGAGATTCAGGTACAAGAGGATTTGTAGGAATTGGTTTTGCTATACCAATTAACAGAATTACGAATATTATTGATGACCTTAAAAATAAAAACGAGGTAGATCGGGATATCTGGATTGGATTATATGTTGCAAACTTAAGCCGCTTTTTAGCCCGACAACTGCAATATCCAAACACTGATGGCGTCTATGTTGCGCGAATCGCAAAAAATAGTCCGGCTGAAGATGCAGGCATCAAACTCGGTGATATCATAATCAGGATTAATGACCGTGAAATAAGAAACGACCGTGATGCTGAAGAAGTTATCTCATCAACTGATCTTAAAGTTGGAGATGAGTTGAAATTTCGAATTTGGCGTTCTGGTAAAGAAATGAATAAAACACTCATCCTGGGAAAACGTAATCAATAAATATATCGGATTCTTGAATCGCATATGGAGGCTTGGTTTTGAAAGGTAAATCGATCCATTATGACGGAAAGACAAAATGTATTTACAATACGGACGTTGATGAACAGGTTATCATCGAATTTAAAGATGCGGATTGCAAATTTGATGGAGAAAAGAAGGCAAAGTTTAAAAACAAGAGTATCCTGAAAAATACAATCAACCACATTCTGTTTGAATTTTTACAAGGGTATAATATTCCGACCCATTTCAGCCGTAAACTTGATGACAAACAGATGCTGGTAAGAAAATTGAATATGATACCTATTTATATCATGATTAGAAATGTGGCTGCAGGTACATTGTGTGATCGATTTAAAATTGAGAAGGGTACAGTTCTAAAATATCCTATTATTGAATACTATTTAAAAGATACAAAATTGGATAATCCAATGATCTTGGAATCCCATGCATATGCTTTTGAATACGCTGATCCAGAAGAAATGAAATTTATTTCGAGAATGACTTCGAAGATAAATGCCGTTCTGAAATCTTATTTAGAAAGAAGAAAGATCAAACTTATAGATTATAGATTGGAATTCGGGCGATATAAAAATAATATATATCTGGCGGATGAAATTACACCGGATACCTGCCGCTTGTGGGATATAACAAATGGAAACCTGGATGATATGTACTTTAACCTTGAGAATAACAAGGCTGAGCAATCTTATCAGGAAATATGTGATAGGCTCACAGGCAATTAAGGAACAATTATGATAGCGAGAGATGGTTTTAGATTTATAGTATATACTGGAATCATGTTTTTTATTCTGTTAATTCTGGCAATAAGATTTGATTTTATTCTGTTTACTATTCTGGCATACGCTTCGGGATTTTTATTTGTATATAATTTCTATTTCCTGCGTGATCCGGATCGCTCAACACCGGGAGGGGATTCCCTTATAATTTCGCCTGCAGACGGTACAATTATCAAAATTGCCGAAGTCGATGAACCGGTTTATTTTAAAGGCAAAGCGCAATTAATCAGCGTTTTTATGTCTGTGTTCAATGTACATGTAAACAGAATTCCTATTGATGGAGAAGTTGAACATCTTGATTATAAAAAAGGGAAATACCTGGCAGCATTCGATGATAAAGCAACCGATATTAATGAACAATCGATGATAGGAATAAAAGGAAATAAAGGTAAAATATATTTTAAACAAATTGCCGGATTGCTGGCACGCAGAATCGTATAT
>JARRPN010000105.1:0-21526 GCA_037382875.1 Calditrichaceae bacterium
AAAAATATTCAACTTTTGCTTGTAATAAATATGAGAAATTTCTTATTTTATCACATAGTTAGTATTATATACTTATAATAACCATCTTATTAAAGGAATGGATTTTTTATGTCCTCAAAACAAATCAGGCAATCAAAAATCAAAGAAATTATCACAAGTAAAAAAATTGCAAGTCAGGAAGATCTACTGGATCGTTTGAATGAATCCGGTTTTAATACTACCCAGGCCACATTGTCAAGAGATCTTCACGAAATAGGCATTGTACGTGTTCCGGATGAGAGTGGTTTTAAATATGTATTTCATCAGGAAGAAACATCCCAGGCTATTAAACAGATCATAGGTATGGAAATTATTAATGTATTGAATAATGAGTCTACTATTGTTGTACGCACATTACCCGGCCGTGCTCAGGGTGTGGCTATTTACCTGGATCGATTGCCCGACAGCAATATAATCGGTACCGTAGCTGGTGATGATGCCATCATGATTATTCCTGATGCGCATGGCAATGTAAATAAAGTAGTTGCAAAAATAAAAGAGATTATGGCATAGCAATTTTTTATTTTGAATATATTTTGTTTGCAGGATAGTAGTATATATGCAAGTATGATGAGTAGTCTATTTTTACAAAAATTATAATAAAATCATTCCAAAATCATATAATCATAATTAACCATGTTTGCTAATATGGGCGATATTTGATAAATTTTGCCCGGGTTAATATGGTATGCCCGGGGGAATTGTTGAATAAGAATTTGATAGAAACTGTTTTAAATAAAAAAATTTTACCATTCGTTTCCAAACCAGGCCGGTATATTGGAAATGAACTTAATATCATTCGGAAAGAAAACCAGCCGACCGATGTGAGTGTAGCGCTGGCTTTCCCTGACATCTACGAAATTGGCATGTCGTTTATCGGATTCGAGATATTGTATCATGTCTTAAATAAGCGCGATTTTATACGTGCTGAAAGGGTGTATCTGCCCTGGACTGACATGCAGGCTATGATGCAGAGGGAAAAGTTACCGTTATATAGTCTCGAATCATTTACACCTTTGAAAGAGTTTGACCTAGTAGGTTTTACACTGCAGTATGAATTGACCTATTCCAATGTGTTGCAAATGCTGCATATGAGTGATATTCCGATTCTGGCAGCTGACCGTTCGAATGATGATCCGATTGTTATAGGTGGTGGGCCCTGTTCCAGCAATCCCGAGCCAATGAGTGACTTTTTTGATGCCTTTTTGATTGGCGATGGTGAACAGGCCTTAGTTGAGATTTGTACACTAATCGGACAGTTTAAACAGGCGAAGACAAAAAGAACAGAAATTCTGGAAAAGCTTGCGGGAATCGGTGGTGTTTATGTACCTAGCCTTTACGAGGCAGTTTATGATGATTTGAACCAATTTGCTTACATACAAACGAAATCGGTAAGTGCTCCATTACCGATTGTGACACGGATTGAGCCGGTGTTGAAAGAGGGCAATTATCCGACTGAACCCATCGTTCCGATTTTGGAGGTGACGCACGATCGTCTGGCCCTGGAAGTGATGCGCGGTTGTTCGGAAGGCTGCCGGTATTGCAGTGCCGGGATGATTTATCGCCCGGTACGCGAGCGAGAGCCACAAGCCATTGTTCGACAGTCGGTTAAAGGTATTGAAAGCAGCGGCTTTGATGAGGTTTCATTTCTTTCACTTTCTATTTCGGATTATTCTAAATTAGGCGATTTGATGAGTGCTGAGAAGGAATCACTTGAAGGCAAATTTGTAAATGTGTCATTGCCGTCCATGCGGCTGGATAGTTTCAGTGAAGAGATCGCTCAGTTTGTCTCCAGTGTTCGTAAATCAGGATTTACCTTTGCACCGGAAGCGGGGAGTGAACGATTGCGCAAAGTGATCAATAAGAACATAACCGACTCTGATCTTTTTGCTGCTGTTACTACAGCGCTGAGAAGCGGATGGAAATTATTAAAGTTTTATTTCATGATCGGATTACCGACAGAAAAAGAGGAGGATATTCATGCCATTGCCGATCTCATTGAAAAGGTATCGGAATTAAGTAAGGCGTTTGGGCGGATTCGGTTTAATATATCGATTTCACCCTTTTCACCAAAACCACACACACCATTTCAATGGGAAGAGCAAAACACAAAGGAAACATTATACGACAAAGTAAAAATTTTACGTACGCGTCTACGTCATTTAAAGCATGTCAATATTAATTGGCGCGATCCGGAAATATCTGCACTGGAATGTGTACTGGGACGTGCCGATCGCCGTATGGGCAAAGCAATCCATATAGCCTGGCAAAATGGAGCAAAGTTGGATGGGTGGCTGGAGTATTTCAACTATGATATATGGGAAAAGGCCATTCAGAAAGCCGGGCTGTCAATGGAAACACTTCTTTCAGAATTTGAGATTGATGCTCCTTTCCCCTGGGATCATATAGACAAGGGAGTTACAAAGAAATTTCTGAAACATGAGCGGAATAAAGCTTATAAAGAAGAAAATACACTGGATTGCACCGACGGTCATTGCCATGCATGCGGTATTCAACGCAAAGAAATATTTGGTCATTTATTAGACTGTAAGGTCAATGAAGCTATAACACATTCGGAAAATAATCAGTCGGTTGTAACTGGATCTGATCAAAAAAGTGAAGAAACACAATCACATACTGGTCGTAAATTCAGAATATGTTACAGTAAAATTGGCTATGGACGCTACATTTCACATTTGGATTTAATTCGTTTGTTCGAACGAACCTGTCGCAGGGCGAAAATTCCGGTTAAGTATTCGGAAGGATTTAATCCGCACCCTAAATTTTCTTTTGCGCCGCCATTAACATTAGGCTTCAGCAGTGAATCTGAATATATGGATATTGAAATTGATGATAATTTTAATGGCGATATTAAAAAATTATTTAATAAGCACTTACCAGAGGGCATACGCATCAATGATGTAAGAGATATAGTCCCACCGATTGAATCACTTGATCATGCTATTCAATTTGCTGAGTATGAAGTGGTGTTATCAGACGGACCGATCAATCACTCAGATTTTGAAAAAGAACTGAATACATTTTTAAAGCGCGAAGAAATAATCGTTCAACGAAAAACAAAGGGTAAAATTCGTACGTTAAATATCAGACCTTATATTAAATCCATTGAATATGAAAATGATAGATTGCTAATATCTACAGAAAAAATAGATCAGCGTACTGTCCGCATAGGTGAAATACTCAATAATTTGTTCCCGGCCGGACATCAGCTAATAGGATCTGTTCATAGAAAAAAGCAGTTAGTCAGTTTTAACGGAAAAAAACTGACTCCTCTTGATGTCGTATAAGATTCCTTCTATAAAATATCGTTAAAGAAGCTGGTAAGAAATCGTATCTGATTGGATTACCACGGTATGAATATTCCTTTTAAGTTCAGGGAAAGAATGCTATATTCCTGCTTTAGAGAAAGGAAATTTATTTAAGTATGACAAAAGAAATTATTATTAATGCGACTAATGAAGAAACACGCATTGCCATATTAGAAGATTCAAATTTGGTTGAATTATTCGTAGAACGACCAGAATATGAACGAATGGTTGGTGATATTTATAAGGCAAAGGTTTCCCGGGTGTTGCCAGGTATGCAGGCAGCGTTTATTAATATTGGTCATGAGCAAAATGCATTTTTGCATTTTTCTGATGTGGTGGAATCCTATCAGGGCCATTTTGCCGATTTTGATCAGGACAATGGCGATAAGAGTCAAAAGAAGTCTTTACCGGGACGATTTCTGGTTTTAATTCCATCACATAACCACGTTGGTATCTCTAAAAAAATCAGCAATCAGAAAGAACGTAAACGGTTAAGAAATATTGCCCGTCAAATTCTACCCCCAAATTTTGGCCTAATCATCCGGACAGTTGCAGAAGGTGTTAACGATAAAGCCATAAAAAGTGATTTAAATACGCTACTAAGAAGCTGGCAGAAAATTGAAAAAAATATTAAAGAACATCCGGCACCAAGACTGGTTTATAAAGATATGGCCATGGCATCTAGTATTATACGTGATCTGTTCTCAGCTGATGTGGATAAGGTTGTGGTAGACTCGCGGAAACTCATGCGCGAAATAGTGTCTTATTTAAGATATGTGGCACCAAAGCTTGCTAAAAAGGTGACCTATTATCGTAGTCAGCATCCAATATTTGATGAATTCAATATCGAACGTGAAATAGAAAAAATGAGCGAATCCAAAGCCTGGTTGCGCAATGGCGGATATGTCATCATTGAACCGACAGAAGCATTGGTATCCATTGATGTAAATAGTGGAAAGTATATTGGCCGACAAGATCACGAAAGTAATTCACTAAAAATTAATCTTCAGGCCGCTCGAGAAATTGCCCGCCAGGCTCGACTTCGAGATTTAGGCGGACTCATCGTGATTGATTTTATCGATATGAATTTTGAAGAGAATAAGCAAAAAGTCTATAATGAACTGCGTAAAGAATTTAATAAAGATCGATCCATTACAAAGATTGAAGAAATTAGCCGGTTTGGTCTTGTTGAAATGACAAGGCAACGGGTACGACCAAGTGTTTTACGAACTATAAATGATTCGTGCCCGGTTTGTGGTGGTACCGGACTTGTTCCTACCTTGAATACATCGGTAGCACGCATTGAACGCTGGATACAAAGATATCGCAGCAGTCGGGGTGACAGGCGTATCACTATTCGGGTGCCTTCGGATCTTTATAGTTATATGAATAAAGGACGTTATAATCGTCGTTTAAAGCTGATGTGGAAGTATTGGATGAAAATTAAACTCTTTAAAGATAACAATATTAATATCGGTGAATACAAAGTATATGACCGGTTGAACAAAACGGCGATAAATCTTGAAAAATAATTTGCAATCAAATTTTGATCTGATTATATTAAACGCTCTATTTTTCAGGTGATAATCAGGAGTTATAATGTACGCGATTGTTGAAATAGCCGGTAAACAATTTCGGGTTGCAAAGAACCAGAATATAAAGGTTCCGCGTCTCGAAGGTGAAAGCGGCAGCAAAGTAAATTTTGATAAAGTCTTATTTTATTCGGATGATAACGGTAAAAGCCAGATTGGTAAACCAGGGATCAGCAATATGGCTGTCTCGGCTACTATCGTTGAACATGGACGTGATAAAAAGATTATTGTCTTCAAGAAAAAACGTCGTAAAGGATATCAGGTTAAAAACGGACATCGTCAGGACTTTTCAGTTGTTAAAATAGACGGTATCGGCGCATCTAAAGGCACAGCTAAGTCAACGGCAAAAGTTGAAGCGAAAGCAGCACCGGCAGCAAAAGCAAAAACTGAAACAAAAGCAAAACCAAAAACTGCCGCAAAAAAAGCAGAGACTAAACCAAAAACAGCTGCAAAACCTAAGACTACAGCAACCAAAAAACCTGCGACAGCTAAAAAGACAGCGGCTAAGAAAGCGACTGCTGAAAAAACAACTGCAAAAAAACCGGCTGAGAAAAAAGCAGCAAAACCTAAAACAACTTCAAAGGCTAAATCTGATACAAAGTCTAATAAAGATGTAAAAAAAGCAACAACCAAGAAGAAGGAGGCATAATATGGCTCATAAAAAAGGTGTTGGTAGTTCCCGGAATGGTCGTGAAAGCGCCTCGAAACGTCTTGGTGTAAAAGCCTATGGCGGCGAATTTGTATCGGCTGGTTCTATTATTATTCGTCAGCGGGGTACAAAAATTCATCCTGGTGAAAATGTTGGACTTGGCGGTGATGACACCATATTTGCAAAGATAGATGGTGTTGTTACTTTTCAGCGTAAAGGCCGTGATAGAAAAAAAGTAAGTGTCTATCCAAGAACTGCAAATTAAATTTTTATAAATCCGTCAATTGGCGGATGGGGCTGGATTGGCGTTGTGGTTTTAGCAACAGGCTTATTTAATTTTTGCCCGGCTTATTTACCATTTAAACTCAATACAAAAAAAGATAAATAACATAAAATCTCCCCCAAGAAAAAAGTGTGGGCGGTCCTGGACTGTCTGCACTTTTTTATTTATACTCAAGTACAATTATTCCCGGTTGCTATAAATTCCGAATTGGCTTAGATTTATTTTAAAATTTGGAATTATCATGAATCCTGTTATTAAATTACTTTCTCTATTTTTAATGATTCAATTTTGTATCGGTCAAAATTTTATTGAAGACCAGAGATTTGGGTCCGATGAAGCTGGAAATGCATCCGGTCAGTTTAATGCACCACAGGCCATAAGTGTGTCACAAAATAAAATTGTATATGTTGTTGATACAGGCAATAATCGTATTCAATTATTCAATCTGGATGGCAGCTTTATAAAATCCATTGGAGGTTTTGGATTTACTTCGGATAAATTTGATCGACCCACCGATATCTGGGTACAATCTCTGATTAATATTTATATTGCAGATTATAATAATCAGCGTATTCAGCGATACGATGGGAACATGAATTATCTTTCCACGTTGACATCATGAATTCACAGCAAGATTTATTTGTACTGGATGCCGGTGATAATAAGGTGATTAAATTTAATCGCAACGGTCAGGCCGAACGTTCTTTTGGTGATTATGACTCGGGGGATGGACAGCTTATCCAACCAATCCAAATGGACATAGTCTCACAAAAGTATTTAATTGTTTCAGATATTGATCTCAAGGCAATTATGGTCTATGATTTTTTTGGGAATTTCCTGAGAAAAATAGTCACGGATCAATGGCTGGCGCCTTCAGGGCTGGCCGTAAATGATCAAGGGGAAATATTGGTTGCTGATCCACTCAGTGAACAAATTTTTATTGTATCAAGTGATTTCTCTACAGTGAAAAAGATCGAAACCGCATTGTTTAAACCACTACAAAAGCCGCAGGATATAGCCTGTTATTCACAAAAAGGTGCGGGCGAAAAAAGTAAAAAAGTATATATTATCGATAAGAATAACATTATAATCGGAAACTTCTTTAATCCGTGAAATTCTCAGGTTATCTGTTTTACATTCTTAATATCTCAATCCTTACCATCCTATTGATGAGTGGACTCATTCATTCTCAAACCTATATTCCACCGGTTCCATGGCGAGTGGATACATTGATTGTTGTGCCGTCCGCTGACTATCAATATCAGTTTCCCGAAAGGCATCGTCTCCAACCGCAATCGATTGAGATATTTAAAAATCGTAATAAACTTGAAATTAACCGCGATTTTAGAATTATAAACAATCAAAGTATTAATTTCTTCTCGCTTTTAACTGCCGGAGACAGTTTACAGATCATTTATCGCCGGCGTCCTGTTAATTTTAAACGAAGCTATGTTTTGTTTGAAAAAGATACATTGAACCAGCCTGTCAACGAGGACAGTACGTTGATTACAGATGCAGCAGTGCGGTTAAAAAGAGTAAAATTTGAAAATCCATTTGCTAATATTCAGACAACGATGAACACCAGTGGTAGTATTATGCGCGGTGTGGAAATTGGAACCAATCGTGATCTAACACTGAATTCCGGATTGAATTTGGAGCTCTCCGGTCAATTGACGGAAAACCTGGAAGTGGTTGCTGCTCTGACCGATGAGGCAACGCCTATTCAACCTGAAGGAAATACCCAGACCCTGGACGAAGTGGATAAGGTATTTGTTCGTTTTAAAAGTCCTTATGTGGAAGGCACGGTTGGTGATTTTAATTTGAGCTATGAAAATTCTGAGTTTGGACGGTTATCCCGGAAGCTACAGGGTATCACACTTCGCGGCAACTATAAACAAAATTATCTTGGTGGTACTGTGGCTACAACAAGAGGCTTTTTTAACCGGATTCAGTTTATCGGACAGGAAGGTAATCAGGGACCATATCAATTAACAGGTAAAAATGGCGAAAGCGAAATTATTGTATTAGCCGGAACTGAACGGGTATGGATTAATGGTGAACGTATGACCCGCGGTGAAGCCAATGATTATATTATTGAATATGGCAATGGCCAAATCATTTTTACGAATAACCGTTTAATCACCAGTGAGTCCCGCGTGGAAATTGATTATGAATATTTTCCTGCCGATCAAAAATACAATCGCAATGTATACAGCGGTATTTTTGGCACATCCTTATCAAATAACAAAATTGATTTTGATGTACAATATTATCGTGAGGCCGATGACCCGGATCAGGCCATTGAACAGGCAGGTCTGATCGATGAAGATGAAAAGGAAATTTTAAAAGAGGCAGGAGATAATCCTCTAAATGCAGTCACATCCGGCGCATTTGAAGTTGAACCGGGGAAAGGATCGTATGTTAAGATTGATACACTGCTAGAAGGGCAGGACTTTAGTTATTATAAATATGTTGGCATTAACCAGGGCAATTATCGCGTTTCATTTTCGTATTATAAAAATGGTGATTATCGTAAAGATCGCCTTGGTGTGTACCGATTTGTTGGCATCGAGCAAGGAAATTATGCTCCGGTTGAATTTATTCCACTGCCTTCTTCACATGATATGGTCGATACGAGGATAAACTGGCGACCATTAAAATACTATCATATAAAAGCGGAATATGCATTGACCAGTCTGGATCAAAACGTATTATCTTCAACCAATGATGGTGATAATCAGGGAAATGCAATATCATTACAAACCGGATTGTCAGAACTACCTCTTGATTTTGACTGGCTCAATATGGGTGAGCTTAGCATGAATCTGGATGGGCGTTATATCGAAAAGACATACAATTCAGTGGATCGGCTGAATCGGCCTGATTATCAGCGTTACTGGAATGTACTGCAAGAGGCTCAATCGCAGAATGAAGAAACCAGTCTGCAGATGAATGCCATCTATAAACCCATAAAATACCTGCAAACTAACTTTAACACCGGATTTCTTGAAAAGAATAATTTTGATTCCAGACGATACTCCGGCTCTTTCCGATATCAGCAGGACAACATCGCTAGGGCCTCGGGTAAGTATGAATACATAAATAGTAACTACACGGTTGCTCAAACCAGTAATGATTGGTGGCGCTATTCGGCACAGGTGGGCAAGGATATCTGGAAAATATCACCGGAAGTTATGTACGCCTCAGAAAAACGGAAAAATGAAACAAGACTTGCTCTCAGCGGTTTTGAGTATGATGATATTGGCGGTAAAATCGGACTTATTCGAATACCTTATCTGTCCGGGTCGGTTCAATACAACCAGCGCTATGATCGAGTTTATGATTATGAAAAGCAAGGTAAACTGATTCCTCAGGCGGAGACCGAGACCGGTTCCATCATACTGGATTTACAAAATTTTAAAGAAACGTCGGCTTCACTTCGTATTATCAGGCGTAATAAGGATTATACTTCCAAATTTGAAAATATCAAAGTAGATACCTTACGCCTTTTATATGCAGATGCTTCTGTGCAGGATACAGTATGGCAGGATCGTACAACCAATCTTGCAGAATTAAATCTGGTCCACTCACGATGGAAAAAAGCAGCCAATCTCACAGTTCAGTATAAAATTTCAACGGAACAAACCGCGCTTAAAGAAAAAGTATACCTGGATGTCGGGGAGGGTAGAGGCAATCTGATTTATGATGAAGATTTAGATGAATATATCCCGGATCCCAATGGGAATTATATGTTGTTTATTTTGCCATCGGGAAAACTTGAACCCATTACAAATCTGGAAACTGCATGGCGCTTAAAATTTGATCCTGCTAAATACTGGCGGAAAAATTCACGAGGGATGAAGAACCTGATCTCTAAAATCAGCAGTGAATCCTATTTCCGCGTAGAAGAGGAAACACAGGAATCCGATATCAGATCGATCTATTTATTAAATTTGTCAAAATTCCAGAAGGAACAAACGATTCGCGGCAATATGACATTTGATCAGAATCTTTATCTGTTAAGAAATAATCGAAATCTAACATTTCGCTATCGTTTTCGTTATTTAAAGGCTCGATTTAATCAATATCTGGAAGCCAGTGAAAATGAAGATCGTTATTCTCTTGAGCATGGTTTGAGAACGGATTGGAGAATTTTTAATAACTTAAAAAGCCAATCAGAAATAAGAGCAAAGTCATATTCAAAATTAAACAATGCCAGTCCGATTAAAAACAGAGATATAACTGGCTATTATTATGATCAGCGATTCTCATATCGTCCCATATCTAATTGGGAATTTGGCCTTGAATCAGAATATGGTAATGAAGCGAATCAATCACCCAATTATTTAATGGATTTATGGTATGAAAATATTAAGGGACGGATTAATTACTCTATCCCTGGCAAAGGCAGAGCCAGTGCCAATTATACTTTTCAGGTGGTTAATGTTACCTCTAATCCGGACAATAAAGTTGTTCCCTATGAAATGGCATCGGGAAAAAAGGAAGGCAATTCCCACACCTGGGATTTACGTGTTGAATATACGGTTGCAAAGAATGTGGTTTTTACATTCTATTATAATGGACGTAATGAAGCTAATTTTGAAAATGTTATCCATACGGGACAGGCTGAGATTCGCGCTTATTTTTAATGATTGGATTTGAAAAGATTAAAGTATTAATTTTCTTTTCTCATCGTACGTTAATTATGAATGCTACTGAATTGCACCTATATAGAACAGACGGAAATTATAAATCTGTGATAATCAGTGAGATTCAGCGGGTATAGAAAATTGATAAAATATAGGGAGTTATTATGAAGGCAAATATCAGTCAGAAAGAACTGGATACCTGGGCGAATTATTTACTGAATTATTCGCTGGGTGGCGTTAAGAAAGATGATGTGATCATGATAAAGGGTGAGCATATTACATGGCCCTTAATGTCTGTATTGCAGGATAAGATTTTTACCAAAGGGGGAATAGCTGATGTAAATCTGGTCGCTCCGGATAATGATCGGGGCAAGGTCTGGGGCGCTTCTATGGCCAGACATGGCAGTGTGGATCAAGTTGAACGGGTTCCTAAATGGCATGAAGACCGTTATAAAGCAATGACAAAATACATTGAGATTCTCGGCGCTGAGAATCCGGAATTTTATGCGGATACACCGGATGAAACGGCACAGGCCATAATGCGGGTCGATGAACCATCAAAATCCATTCGTTTATTGAAACCTTGGGTTCTTACCTTGTTCCCAACTCAGGGATTTGCAGAAATGGAAGGAATGTCATTGGAGAAATATACGCGGGTAGTTGTGAATGCTTCAATGGTGGATCCCAGATTGCTGGATGATGTTGAAGATGATATTTTCCGTTTGATGGATAAAAGTAAACAGATTCGAATCCAGACAAAATGTCCCCATAAAAAACATGATCTGGAACTGACTATGGATATTAGTGAACGAAATGTAGTTAAATGTACAGGTAAACGTAATTTCCCCGATGGTGAGGTTTTTACCAGCCCGAATGCATCCACCGTCCAAGGTGAGATATTTGTCGATTTACCGGTGTCATTCATAGGTAAGACCATTCAGGGTATTTACCTAAAATTTGAAAAGGGCAAGATTGTAGAGTACTCAGCTCAAACAGGTGAAGACGCGCTTAAAAAAATTGTTGAAACGGATGAAGGCAGTCACCGGCTGGGTGAAGTTGCCCTGGGTATGAATAATGGCATTGAAGAAGTATTGAAGCATCCATTGTTTGTGGAAAAAGTTGGGGGTACACTGCATATTGCTATCGGTGCCAGTTACCCTGAATGTTATGTAGCTGATCCATCCTCCAAAGAGGGTAAAAAAGAAACAGATGAATTTTTTAAACAGGGTAAACTCAACCGGTCTGCTCAGCATGTGGACATTGTTACTGATTTTCGCAAAGGTGGTGCTGGTATTGCAGTATATCTGGATGATGTGAAACTTGAAATTGAAAATAATATCTGGGTTGTTCCGGAAGCTCATAAAGCAAAAGGTGATAAACAATCGGACTCACGCTGGTAACTTTGTATGGATGTTAAACAAAATATTCTGAGAGCGCAGGATATACTCGCAGCTGCTGAAGCATTGGTTATAACGGCCGGCGCTGGTATTGGTGTTGATTCAGGATTACCAGATTTCAGAGGTAATGAAGGATTTTGGAAAGCCTATCCGCCTATTGCTAAACTAGGAATTTCATTTATAGAAATGGCAAATCCTTCCTGGTTTATGAATGATCCAAAACTGGCCTGGGCGTTCTACGGTCACCGATTTAACCTGTATCGGCAAACAGTGCCCCATGCCGGATTTTCTCTATTACTTAAACTGGCTGCTTTAAAAGGCAATAATTACTTTGTCTTTACATCGAATGTAGATGGTCAATTTCAAAAAGCTGGTTTTTCGGATATGAAGATTGAAGAGTGCCATGGTTCTATTTTTCATTTTCAGTGTGCTGGTCCTTGTAGTGAACAAATCTGGAATGCACCGGTAGAGAAAATAAATGTTGATGAAAATGCGTTTAAAGCCATCGAACCGTTTCCATCCTGTCCGAATTGTGCTGGTCTAGCCCGACCCAATGTGCTGATGTTTGGCGACTGGTTATGGATTGGCAAACGGTCACAAGAGCAGACAGAACGATTTATGGATTGGTTGCATAATTTAAATCAGAATCGACAAAAACTTGTGGTTATTGAACTTGGAGCTGGTACAGCTGTGCCAACGGTCCGGCATACTTCTGAAACAATTGTCCGTGAATATGGTGGCCATTTAATTCGTATAAATCCAAGGGAATATCAGGTGCCATCGGGTAATATTTCAATTCCTTTTGGAGAATGTTGAATTAATGGATTAAGTTAATAAACAATTTTACATTAATTTAACCTGTAACAGAGGAGGCGTGATGAAGTATTTTGTTGTATCAGCTATAATTTTTAATCTATTAATAATGGGGGCCTGTCAGAAGCAGGAAGCCAAACAAACTGTGAAAACCAAAGAACCTAAGTTGACAAAGCTTTGGGAAACATCGAAAACAATGCTGACATGTGAATCGGTTTTATTTGATAGCGCCCGGAATGTAATCTATGTGAGCAATATTAACGGGCAGCCGCTTGAAAAAAATGAAATGGGATTCATCTCAAAGTTAAATCCTAATGGTGAAGTGCTGGTTGAAAAATGGATTGAAGGACTGAATGCTCCAAAAGGATTGGGTATTTTGGGGAATAAACTTTATGTAACTGATATTGATCAGGTAATTGAAATCGACATAGATAAAGGTGAAATCGCCGTAAGATATCCTGCAGAAGGTGCACAATTCCTAAACGATATTAGTATCGATCCAGAAGGTAATGTTTATATTTCAGATACCAATGTGAACAAAATTTATCGCATTAGTGAAGGTAAAATAGATTTATGGCTTGAGTCTGAATTGTTCAACAGTACGAATGGCCTATTTGTTGAAGATGGGTATCTGTTGATTGGAATTGCTGGCTCGGTATTGAAAGCAAACCTGCTAACTAAAGAGGTTACTGTTTATATAAATAATACTGGTGGTATTGATGGACTAGCATCGGATGGTAATGGGAATTATTTAATTTCTGACTGGGAAGGTCACATTCATTTAGTCAATCCAACTAAGGATAAAATTTTACTACTGGATACAACGGCGGACAAAATGAATGCTGCTGATATATCTTATGTTGTTTCTAAAAAAATGTTGTTGGTGCCAACTTTTTTTGATAACAGGGTTATGGCTTATAAACTGGAAAACTAGCTGATTAATAATCAATTTATAAAAAGAAAGGGCTTACTGGAAAACCGGCAAGCCCTTTTTTAATATTATAAAATATTATAGTCCCGATAAGATCTGATTGACCCGACTCTCAAAACGGTTACCTGGGTAATCAGCATTTAATCGTTCAAATTCTTCTGCTGCCTTAGCTGAGTTACCCTTTTTCATATAACACATCCCAAGTTTAAATTGGGAATCTACATTTTTATTTGATTTAGGGAAGGTCAATACTTTCTCAAAATCGATAATGGCTGCATCGTATTGTCTCAATGCATAGTGTGATTCGCCAATCCAGTACTGGGCATTATCTGCCAGTGAGTGAGTCGTACTCATAGATAACAGCGATTCAAAATATTGGATGGCCGCCTCATAATTTTTACCTTCAAAAGCATTGCGACCTTCTTGATAACGCATTTCGTAGTCACTCATTCCCGCCGAGGAAGTAGAAGTTGATGCATAATTCTGGCTTGATGTTGAAGTGGTTGCACGTGAACTCAAATCATCAATCAAAGCATCTTTAGATTGTAAATCAGATTTCAGATTGCTGATTTCAATATTCTTTTGCCGCAATTCTTCTTGTAACTGAGAAATTTGATTTTCCAATGCTTGTTTTTCTGCAGACGTAATCTGTTCTTCTGGTTCTTGGGTAAGCACCTCATTGCCCTGGAGCAAGTCAAGTTGCTCTCCCCGGGTCTGTGTTTGAGCTGGTTCAGAAGATTCTTCTGAACTTGTTATACCAAGTAGAGCTTCAATATCATCCAGATCATCCTGTTGGCTGTCTTCTTCACCATAAAAATCAGATGTTTCATCCCCCTTGGTACCCGCACAATTAAAAAATAGAAAAGTTGAAAATGTAAAAATGAGGACCATTAAAAAGCTATTTTTCATACTCATATATCCTCCAAGTATAGTAATAACAAATAATTAAATATATTAAGTATCAACATATAAGTCAACGTATTTATTGGATTGATTGTTTTACTGACATCCATTGTATTTTATGTTACCTAACCTTTTACTTCGGTATAATTTGCAATATTATTAATCTTCAGGATAATTAGTAATTAAAATATATCCTATCGATTAAGAATAACCTCCTATTAAAATAAATAAATACTAATATTGTTCCCTTGATCTTTAATTAACACTAATCATACCGAGTGGCTATATCTGTTCATTGAAAAATTCATAATTATACCCATCATTAAAAACATGGATAATAAAAATGATCCGCCATAACTGATAAATGGTAACGGTAAACCTGTAACCGGCGCCAGTCCAATGGTCATGCCTATATTTACCACAATATGAAAAAACAGTACAGTGGTGATTCCCACAATTACTAAGCTGGAATATTTAGATCGCACCAGACTAGCAAGATAGATCAGGTATAGTATTAGAACTGTAAATAACGATAATACAACTAGAATACCGGAAAATCCCCATTCTTCACCTATCACGGAAAAAATGAAATCTGTATGTTGTGCCGGTAAAAACCGAAGTTGTGTCTGGGTACCTTCTAAAAATCCTTTACCCCAAATACCTCCGGAACCGATAGCAACTTTACTTTGAATAATCTGGTATCCAGCGCCCTGTGGATCGGCTTCTGGATTTGCGAAGGTTAAAATTCGCTGCTGTTGATACGGTTTTAATTGTCCCCATAAAACAGGGGTGAGTAATCCGACAAATATGTGAAGCAGGAATACGCCGATCAAAATAATAGGTTTTTGTCTTGATATAATTAATATGATAGAGATTACAATCATCCAGATTAAAAAAGCGTAGAAATTGAATGAAAGAACCAGTGTAATCAATGGCGTAATAATTACAAATAAATAAAACCAGTTAAGACCGGACCAATATAGCAAAGGTAGAATTATAGCTAAAAAAACAAGCGAAGTTCCGAGGTCTGGCTGTCGGACAATTAAAACAAAAGGTATGATAATAATTCCAATCACAGTCAGAAAATGTTTGAGTCTGTTAATATCCACATCTGATTTTGATAAATAGGTGGCAACAGCCATGATCGTAGCTAATTTACAGAATTCAGATGGCTGTAACTTGATTGATCCAAAGGCCAGCCAGCGATCTGCTCCATAGCCTCGACTACCAAAGATTAAAACGAAAATTAAAAGCATAATACTTAAACCATAAAAAAGATAGGATGAACGCTGGATATATCGAAAAGGAATGAAAGCCATGCTTAACATTAGAATAAAACCAATGATTGCCACTGTTAATTGCTTGGAAAAATAAGATCCGCTTGATTGGACAGCCACATGAGTTGCACTATATACAGCAATTAGGCCAATTACAACAAGAAAGATAACCATAAATACAAGTGCAAAATCAAGGCTTAAAAATTTATTCTTTTGCATTAAAATCACTCCGGTCTTCTGTCAATATGAATTGGTCGGATTGGTTCAATGTCAATCGGATTAAAAATGGTTTCTACAGAAGGAATTTCTGTTGTATCAGCTTTAAAGACCGGTCGAGGAATTAATTTACCATAGAAATAGATTTCCATAAATTTACGGGCAATGGGCGCAGCAACAGCACCGCCGCCGCCACCGTTTTCAACAATTACAGCGATGGCAATCTCTGGCTTTTCGAAAGGAGCAAATCCAATGAACAAGGCGTGTGTCTGTCCATGTGGATTTTGAGCACTGCCTGTTTTACCAGCTGTTTCAATACGGGGAACCTTTCCCAGCCAGCCTGTTCCACCATCACATACCATGCGCATAGCTTCTCGAACAATATCATATACTGTATCATCAATACCATGAATATATTCCATTTGTACAGGAAATTTAGTGGTTTTTCTGGTAGTATAATTATATACGTGATCAACAAAATGAGGTTTGTAATAAACACCTTTGTTAGCAAGAATCATTGCAAATTGGGCTAATTGAATCGGTGTAGTAAGTAGCTCACCCTGACCAATTGCCAGATTTGCCAGGTTTCCTTTGGTCCAGCCACCTTCACCGAATACCCGATTGAAATACTCTTTGGTTGGAACAAGACCGGCATTTTCATTTGTCAGATCAACTCCAGTCGGAGATCCAAACCTGAATAACTTGCTGTACTTTGACCAGGTATCGAGACCGATCTTTAAGCCAAGCTGGAAAAAATACACATTACATGAATTTTTTATGGCGCCATATAAATCCAATGTGCCATGACCTTTAGCATTCCAGCAATTGATTGTCTTCCGACCAAGTTTAAAGTAACCAGGACAAAATGCCTTCCATTTAGGCGTGATAATATTTTCCTGCAATGCTGCAACTGCTGCCACCAGTTTATAGGTGGAACCTGGCGGATAGCCGCTTTGGATAGCCCGGCTGAATAATGGTCGGCTTTCATCGTTCTGAAGTTTGTTCCAGACATCCTCTTCAATTTTACCGGTTAAAAGACGGGGATCATAATCCGGTTTACTAACCATGGCTAAAATTCCACCATCCCTCACATCGATGGCAACCAGTGCACCCCGGTTATCTGTCATTAATGATTCTGCAATCTGCTGATGTCTGTAATTCATCTTTAAATAATGATCGCTTCCGTGGATGGGAGGAATATCCTGATAAGAATCATAATCACCTAATTCACGTCCAGATGCATCTACCAGCAGAAATTGTGAACCTTTACTGCCTCTCCGGATTAATTTCACCAATAGTACCAAATATATGAGGTGAATTAACACTATCCGGATAATATCTTTTTGATGTCGCCATGGTAATGACGCCGGGTAAATCCTGCCGTTGTTCTTCGATCGCAATAAGGGTTTGATTTGTAACATCTCTTGCAATAATGACAGGTCTGAATCCATATTGTTTTTTTATTTTATCCAAAACCTCTTCATAATCGATCTGCAGAAATTCGCATAATTCCTTTAATTTTTCGGTTTCGACTACTTTAGGTATAACCGCAATCGAAAAAGAAGATCGATTGTCAACCAAGATGTTATTTTCTGAATCTAATATTAGCCCTCTTACAGGATATCTTTGTATCTTACGAATGCTATTATCGATAGATTTTTGAACATATTGTTCCTGATTCATTACCTGCAATCGCATAAAACCGGTTAATAAGAAAAGAAAAGCGAACAGAGTAATTACAATCAGAGTTAACCTCTTTGTAATTATCTTATTTTTATCAAACTCTCGCATCGATTAATCTTCGGTAAAGTATTTTTTTAGGAAAAATGATACCACAAAAAACATGAGTGTTGTATAGATCGTATCCGGAAAAACACGACTGTAAAGTAATTTAGCAAATGGAAGATCTGTTTTAAATTGCAAAAATGAATACACAATTATTTCATGAATTAAAATCATTAACACGAACCAGACGATATACATGGTTCCACTTACGCCAACCGATCTCATTTTACCTGACAGATAACCTACAATTGATTTAGGAAATGCGGAAATCCCTACGGGCATGGATGTTAATGAATCCATTAAGATACCAAGGATGAAACCTGCTGAACTTCCCTGAATAGGCCCAAATCGTTTACCCATAAGTAATACAATCACCAAAACAAAATCAGGGCGCCAAATAGTAATTTCAAGATAAGGAACAAAAAAACTCTGTATGAGTACCGATCCAATACCAAAAATTATAAGTAAGGTCAGATAATATTTTTGTTCATGATTCATTAATTTTGTTCCGCCTTTAAAATGTAAGCTTCTTCCAGGGTGTTAAAATTTACTGAAGGTTTTACTTGGATGGTCTGAAATAGTTGTTCTGTATTTATCTCAGCCTGGATTACTGTGCCCACTTTAATATTTGGTGGATAGATTTGACTATATCCTGATGTAAACAGGACATCGCCAGGTCGAATTTCAACCGTGTTTGGGATATATTCCAAAAACAATCCATTGCCGCCATCCCATGCTATCATCCCAAGTTCCCGGTTACGTTGAACACGGACGCTTACTCTATTATTGGGATCGAGCAATATCTGACAAATCGCGGAATTGCCGCTAAGTTTGACAATTTTACCAACCAATCCATCCGAAGTCATTACAGCTGAGTTTTTTGTAACCTCGCCGATATCCTCACTGGAAAGCAATATACCGGTCACAATATCGATAGGGCTGTAGCCAATTACTTTTGCCGGTATAAAATCGTATTGAGTTTTATATTTAAACTGGATTAGTTTCCGCAGACGAATATTTTCAAGCAATGCATCCTGAAGCTGGAAGTTTTCATAAGCGAGCCGTGTGTTTTCTTCTGTAAGTTTATGGTTGGCTTCGCGGAGGCTTAAATAAGCACTAATAGAATCTGTAAATTCTCCAACTATACCAATTGAAAATAAGGTAGTAGAACGTAATCCTTCAACAATTTTGGCATCACTTGATATGATCATTAAAAAGGAAAGAACAAGATAGACCAGTAATGTCAGCGAATCACGAAATCGGGATAAAAATTGTAAAATAAAAGACACGTTGTTCTTAATTTATATCAAAAAAATTGATCTATTGCTTTACTTAATTAATTTGAACGTTTTTGTTTTAACAACACTTTTTCAAATTGTTCCGGGTGATCGAGAATTTTGCCACAGCCATCTACAACACAGGTTAGTGGATCTTCAGCCACATGGATTGCCATCGAAGTCTCTTCCCTTAAACGAGCATCGAGACCCTTTAGAAGTGCCCCACCACCGGTTAATATAATGCCTCTGTCCAGAATATCGGAAGCCAATTCCGGAGGTGTTCTTTCAAGCGAGAGTTTGACAGCCTCTACAATGGTACTAATTGGATCATTCAAAGCTTCGCGAATTTCCTGTGAAGTTATTTCGATAGTTTTAGGGATACCATCAATCAAATCACGACCTTTGATCTCTGTTTTAATCTCTTCTTCCAGTTCTATAGCTGATCCAATGGTACATTTAATATCTTCGGCGGATTTTTCACCAATCAATAAATTAAAATTCTTTTTAAAATGTTGGATGATGGCATGACTCATTTCATCACCACCTACACGAACCGAGGTATGATTCACAATGCCATTTAATGAAATAACCGCAATTTCTGATGTGCCGCCGCCAATATCGACAATCATGTTACCAACCGGAGCGTCGATTTCAAGACCAACTCCTATTGCCGATGCCATGGCTTCAGCCACCAGATCAACTTCGCGTGCCCCGGCACGTTCTGCTGTATCACGGACAGCACGTTTTTCAACTTCTGTAATTCCGGATGGAACACAGACAACAATCCGTCCAATCATCATACGGTTTACATTAGCCGTTTTTATGAATTCTCTCATCATTATTTCAGTTGCTTCAAAATCAGCTATAACGCCATCTTTTAAGGGACGTATGGTATGAATGCCATGGTGTGTACGACCCAGCATCTGGCGAGCCTCCTGCCCAACAGCCATAATGCGATCCGAATTATCTTCCAAAGCTATTATGGATGGTTGATTTACTACAATACCTCTGCCTTTAACATAAATAAGTGTATTCGCTGTACCTAAATCGATACCGATATCAGAAGATAAAAAATTTAAAAAACTTAGGGCCATTTACCCGCTCCTGTAAAATATGTAAATCTTTTATAGAATCGCCTTTATATGCTATTCGGGCTATTATATTTAAACCTTTAAATTTAAATAAATAACGTTACTTAGTCAATCAGTGTATTTACTTTAATCGCAAGAATATGAAGTCCTATTATCTCCTAAAAATATTGGATACTTGGAGTGTGTTTTTCCTGGTATTTAGGATTGTTTTTGTTCCAATTGGAAAAGTGAATTTCATTTTACCATGTCCATATGGAAAGTTATAAATGACCGGATAATCCTCATTTTCAAAATATTCTTTAAGAACTTCTTTTACAGTGAATGCATCTTTCTTAATATTTATATCCGGTTCAATAAAATTCCCAAGGATTAATCCATTGATTTTATTGAAGATACCAGCTTGTCTCAATTGTGCAAGATACCGGTCAATTCGGTAAGGTTCCTCACCAACATCTTCAAGGAAAAGAATACAATCCGAATAATCCGGGGAAAAGGGTGTGCCGAGTAAGTGTGATACCATGGAAAGACATCCGCCTAGCAAAGTACCTTCTGCTTGTCCTTGATTCCAGATTTCTGTTATGTCAGTATTAAATTGAAATGAATAAGTTTGATCAGGATTATTAATTTGTCCCCAAAAATGATTTTCAGTGAATGGATCTATAGTTTGGCTCAGTTCAACAGCCACCATTGGTCCCGACAAGGATGACAAATTAACTTGATTCCATAAGGCTAATTGTAATGTAGTTATATCCGAATAACCAATTAAAACCTTGTAATTATTCTTAATCAAATTAAAATCCACTTTATCAAGAAGTCGCAAACAGCCCCAGCCGCCGCGTGCGCACATGATGGCAGTGATTTCCGGATCAGCAAACATTTCATGAATATCATCTACACGTAAATAATCCTCTCCTGCAAGATACCCGTATTTTGCATTTAGACTTTTTCCTCTCACTACTTTGAAACCTCTGTTTTCTAAATATTGTATACCCCGATCCAGTTTTTGAGGATTCGGCTGAAAAGCAGGAGCAATCACACCAATCTTGCTGCCTTTATTTATTCTTTTAAGCATATTTTCTCATCCTATAATTGGTATTTCCTTGAATATAGACATTAATAAATGATATATATTTATATTAAACAAATCATTTATCTAATTCATTTATTTGGATTAAGAATTTACCAAAAATGAAATAATATTCATTAATTGTGAAATAAATACCAAAATCCATTTGAATTTACACAAAATTGATAATAATTTACTACTATCAATCAACAACAAATTAATAATATTT
>JARRPN010000105.1:21587-22952 GCA_037382875.1 Calditrichaceae bacterium
ATAATATGGCTAAAGTTTTAATTGCCACAGAAAAACCATTTGCGCCTGCTGCAGTAACGCAAATTAAAAAAGTTTTTGATGATGCCGGTTATGAAGTCGCTCTATTGGAAAAATATGCCGATAAATCTGATTTATTGACTGCTGTAACCGATGCGGATGCACTCATTATTCGCAGTGATAAAGTTACACCGGAAGTTATTGAAGCCGGTAAGAATTTAAAAACTGTAGTACGTGCCGGAGCTGGCTATGATAATGTGGACTTAGCAGCTGCCTCTGCAAAGAATGTCGTTGTTATGAATACGCCAGGGCAAAATTCCAATGCGGTAGCTGAACTGGCTATTGGTATGATGCTTTATAAGGCTAGGGGACAGTTCAATGGCAAACCGGGTACTGAACTCAAAGGCAAAACTCTTGGTATTCTGGCCTATGGTAATGTTGGTAAAATTGTTGCAAACCTAGGTCTGGCTTTCGGGATGAAAGTATATGCCTTTGATCCATTTGTATCTTCTTCGGATATTCAGAAGGATGGTGTTGAAGTCGTCAACAGTATTGGTGATTTATTTGCCAAATGTAATTACGTATCTTTACATATCCCTGCCAATGATGAGACTAAAGAATCAATTAATTTTGATTTGATGTCCAAAATGCCGGTTGCAGCAACGGTTGTAAACACTGCACGTAAAGAAGTGATTGATGAAGACGATTTATTGAAAATGTTGTCTGAACGTGAAGATTTTGATATTGCTCCGGATTGTGCTGATGAAATTGCTGATAAATTTCCAGGCCGGTTTTATTTTACGCCCAAAAAGATGGGAGCCCAAACAGCTGAAGCCAATGTCAATGCCGGTATTGCTGCAGCTAAACAGATTGTGAACTTTTTGGAAAATGGCGATAAAACATTCCAGGTAAATTAAATTATATTGATTACATTTATAAATACTGTTATACCATTTTTATAATCCCGGGAGATCGGGATTTTTTATTTTCCTACAATTAAAATTGTATTTTTAATTCCATTTATTAATTTTAATCATTGAATCCCATATTATACAATATCTGGGAAATATTAACGGCTAATTTTAGTTTATAAATGTGGTCGCTGAAAAAAATAATATATTTGTGACCTAATCAAGGTGAAAAAAATATGTCAAAATCAAAACAAGCGATGTGTCCCTTATTTCCGGATACGCCTTGTCCACAGGGGCATGAAAGTGCGGATGCCTGTAAAGTGCGCATGCAAGGCGATCTTGATCCATTAGAGAATTTCAGAGATTATTTATTTATGAATTGTGCCATACAGAGGGCAAAAGAAAATAAGAATAAAAAAACAAATTCGGCTAAAGTTTAATTACCGGTTTGTATATT
>JARRPN010000106.1:0-3882 GCA_037382875.1 Calditrichaceae bacterium
GCTGCTGGTGTTGGTGATACCGTTGGTGATCCTTTTAAAGACACAGCTGGTCCATCACTTAATATTTTAATTAAGTTGATGTCAGTAGTATCTTTAGTGATTGCACCATTGATTTAAATAAAGTGTTGTAATAATAATTAATTAACTAAAATGAATCCTATCCCGCTTAAGAGAGCGGGATCGTCAGACCGAAGGAGGATAAATGGCGATTTACGAGACGATATTTATACTGGACAGTCTCATCCCACCCAAGGATATTGAGACTACTATCCAGAAATATTCGGCAATTATCACTGAAAATGGTGGTAAGATTCGGGAAGTGGATAAATGGGGAAAACGTCGTCTGGCTTATGAAATCCAGAAAAAACAGTATGGATTTTATGTAGCTATTGAATTCGAAGGACCCGGAACCATTCCAAGACTACTCGAGGCTGATTACAATTATAATGACAAAGTGTTGCGTTTTTTAACTTACCGATATGATAAAAATAAGTTGAAATCTATGGCGATGGATCAGGACAAAGCTAAAGCCAAAAAAGCTGAGAGTGAACCTGTAAAAGAATCTGTTGAAAAAACGGTGGTTGAAGAAAAGGCACCAGAGGTTAGTGAGGAAGTTGTTAAAGATGATGCTCCTGTGGTAGAAGACGAAGCAGTTGAATCAACAGAGAAACCTGAAGAAGTAGCGGAAGAAAATCCTGATACCGAAGAAGCGGGTGAGGAGGAAAAATCATGAAAGTAAAAAGAAAACGCACATGTTATTTTGAAGAAAACGGCATTGTATATATCGATTTTAAAGATGAAAAACTTTTACGTCGATTTTTAACCGAACAAGGCAAAATAATTCCGAGACATATCTCCGGAACCAGTGCTAAATACCAAAGACAATTAGCAACAGCAGTTAAAAGGGCTCGTCATTTGGCTTTATTGCCATACGTTGCTGATTTTACCCGTTAACCAATTGAATTTTAAAGGTGTAATCTTATGGATATAATATTACGTGAAGATTTTGAAACTCTTGGTCAGGCGGGAGAGGTTGTTTCGGTTAAGGATGGCTATGCCCGAAACTATTTAATACCCAAAGGTATTGCCTATCTTGCCAATGAGGCCAATAAAAAAAGATATGAAAATGATGTCAAACAGCAAGCCTGGCGTTTAAATCGCGATAAGAAAATTGCTGAAGAATTAGCAGTTAAACTTGAAAACGTTTCCTGTACCATCTCAGTTCAGGTAGGTGAAGAGGATAAAATGTTCGGTTCTGTAACTTCGCAGAATATTGCGGAATCATTAGCCAGCCAGGGTTATGAGGTGGATAAACGTAAAATCCTTCTGGAAGAACCAATCAAATCTTTAGGAATTTACTCGGTTCCTATCAAGCTGCATACAGATGTTGAAGCAACTGTTAAAGTTTGGGTTGTTAAGGAATAATTAAATTAAGGCGGGTTGTCCCGCCTTTTTATTTTAAATATCATCGGCCTGCATCTATGTTATACGCCGAAGTTGTATTTAATATACCTGTCGATCATGCCTATACATACAAAGTTCCGGATGATCTGATTATTGCATCACCCGGTGTACGTGTATTAGCCCCATTTGGTAAACGGACCATTACCGGTATTGTAACTAATATTTCTGACACAAGTCCTTTTACATCTCCGAAAAATCTTATCGATGTGCTGGATACAGATCCTTTAATTTCAGCAAAAATGCTTGACCTGATGAAATGGATATCGGAATACTATTTAACCAGCCTTGGACAGACACTGCAATTAGCTCTGCCAAAAGGCATCGATGTTCATGACAAGGAACTCATCCATTTAGTTGAAAACGATCCATCGGTTGAACTCAGTGAAAAACAACATGAACTATACCTGCTAATTGGATCAAATCCAGGATTATCAAAGGATTACTATCGTAAAAAGTTTGGACAAGGCGCATTTTATGCAATTTTAAATATCCTGGAAAACAAAGGTCTTATCACTCGAGAGAGTCAGCGAGTGGATGCTCGGGTGCATGAACTTATTCGGAAATATGTAATCATTCCTGAAGATTATGCCACTAGAAAAGAACAATCAGAGCGATATTTAAAATACATAAATCGCCGGCCCGAAATCGATGACTATATGAATCAGAATACTGGTAAATTGATGTTGATGTCGGAATTTTTAAAAGATACCTCGATGGCGTCAGAGACTTTAAAACGTTTGTGCGAGGAAAATATTTGTTCTGTTGAAGAAATGCAGTTGGAACGTAAGCCGGAAATCAATTATCAGGAATTAGAAAAGAAAATAGTCCTCACAGATGAGCAGGTTTCCGTTATTAACGAGATATCAAGTCATTTAGACACTGATGAATACAAGTCTTTTTTGCTTCATGGTGTTACGGGTAGCGGAAAAACACAGGTGTATATTGAAATTCTTAAAAAAGTTATCGTAAAAGGTAAGAATCAGAGAAAGGTTAAAATTGTAGTCGGTCCCCGTTCTGCATTATTCGTTCCGTTGCATGATGTAGGATTGATTGTGGTGGATGAAGAACATGAAACGACCTATAAACAGGCTGATATTGCTCCACGGTATCATGCTCGTGATGTGGCACTTTACTGGGCTAAAATGAATGGTGCAACGGTTATTTTGGGTTCAGCTACGCCCAGTTTGGATTCTTATTATAATACCCGTAAGGGTAAGTTTAAATTACTGGAAATTTTGAATCGCGTTGATAATCAGCGTTTGCCGGATGTTAGCATTATAGATCTAAAACGAAACCGACCCAGAATTGAATCGGCGATATCATTATTTTCCAACGAACTGCTTGACAAAATCCGCGATCGTCTTGTTAAAAAGCAGCAAGTCATTCTCTTACAGAATCGACGAGGATATTCCTCATTTCTGCAATGTAAAAATTGCGGTTTTATCCCGCTATGCCCAAATTGTGATGTCACCTTAACCTATCATTCGTTTAATGAAAAATTACAATGTCATCTTTGCGGTCATAAGCAACAGGGGTTTTATGATTGTCCTACCTGTGGTGGTAAGCAGATTGTATTTAAGGGCGTTGGAACGCAACGGATACAAAAAGAACTTGCTGAGCTAATACCTGAAGCCCGCATTCTGAGAATGGATCAGGATACAACACGCACTAAGAATAGCCATGATCTGTTTTTGAATCGCTTTGGCAAAGGCGAGGCAGACATTCTGCTTGGTACGCAAATGATAGCAAAAGGATTGGATTTTAGTAATGTAACCCTGGTTGGTGTTATATCAGCTGATATCGGATTAGCACAACCGGATTTTCGTGCCGCTGAAAGAGTTTTTCATTTATTGACTCAGGTGGCGGGCCGTTCGGGTCGTGGTGCCGTTGAAGGTGAAGTGGTGGTGCAAAGTTATATATTCAGTCATTATTCAATTCAATTTGCACAGCATCATGATTATAGCGGTTTTTATATGCACGAAATGCAGCATCGTAAAAATTATAATTATCCTCCATATTTAAAATTAATTCAAATACTGGTCGTAGCTGATAAGATGGGTGAAGCTATTACCAATGCCCGATTAATAGCCATTAACCTTAAAAAACTGGCATCAAAATATTTGACTGTTATTGGTCCTGCCCCTGCTATTATTTCGCGAATGAATAACCTGTTCCGCTGGCAGGTACTAATCAAAATAAATCATCAAACTGATCCGACTGGTATACGAGGCAAAGCGATACTAAAAAAGATAATTGAGCCATTGAATCAAAGAAACAGACAAAAACTAAATATCATAGTTGATGTGGATCCGGTTGTTCTGAATTAGATGATGCCGAATGTTTAGTATTGAACATTGAATATGGAAATAGTAATTATTTATCATTTTTTGCCGATAAAATATTAAAATTAAAACTTGC
>JARRPN010000106.1:3890-16486 GCA_037382875.1 Calditrichaceae bacterium
ATTGTTAATAAAATAAATCACGATTATTTCAAAGATAGCCGATTAAAAGGATTCTTTAATTTTAATGAGTGATCAATTCGAAAAGAAAAAACAGACAGCGATGCGTCTGCGTAAACTGGTAGATGATCGGGAAAATTTGAATGCCCGTATCCAGGCCGACTCTGTTTATAAAGAAAAGTATGAACTCCTTTTAAAAAGATATCAGGAAATTGAAAAAGTCTATGATTTTCAGAAAAGCATCATTCAAAAAATGGGAAGCGGCTTAATTACTTCGGACATGAATGGTTTAATCACATTTGCCAATAAAGCTTCACTCAAGGCCCTTAAATATGAATATGATGAAGTCAAAGGGAAAAATATAAAAGAATTCTTTGCTGAGAAAAAAGAAGCCGAAGAAGTTGTTGATAAAATACTCAAAGATCATATTACTTTCGAAAGTTATGAAACATACTGGATTTCAAAAAAGGGTGAACCGGTCCCGATAGGTTTTAGTACATCCTATATTAAAATGGACACACAGGAAAATAGCGAAGGTGTGCTATTCTTATTTCGTAATATTACTCAGGTAAATAATTTAAGAAGACAAATCGAACGAATGGATCGTCTTGCCACCCTGGGTGAACTATCGGCCGGTATTGCACATGAAATCCGTAATCCGCTAGCCGGCATTAAAACCTCAGCACAGGTTCTAGAAGAAAGTTTCAGCCCAGGCGATTTTAGGAGTCAGCTTGTTTCACGAATCGTTAAAGAGATAGATCGCAGCAATGAATTGTTGAAGAAGTTTTTTAATTTTGCCAAACCAAGTAAGCCTAAACAGGAATTTCAAAACATAGAAATGATCATTGATGGTGTATATTTATTACTCGCATCAAGGTTGAGAAAAAAGAATATTTTATTCAAAACAGACTTTGCGGAATCGATTCCACAGGTTTATATCGACAGCAGTCAAATCGAGCAGGTGATCCTTAATGTTTTTCTAAATGCGGTCGAAGCTATAACTAATGGTGGAGAGATTCAGGTAAAGATTTCGATTGCTAAAAATGTAAAATTAAAGGAAGATTCAGCCCCAACTGATGCTGTCAGAATAGGGATTTTGGATGACGGAGTTGGAATACCTGATGAAAAACTGGAGAAAGTATTCAATCCATTTTTTACTACTAAAAGTGATGGCGTAGGTTTAGGATTATCTATTTCGTCACGCTTACTGGAGGAAAATGGTGGTAAGATTGAACTTGAATCCGAAGAGGGTGCAGGAACGTCGTTTAAAATATATCTTCCGATAATTGAGAACACAATTTAGATTGGGAAAAATATGTCAAAACGGGTTTTAATAGTTGATGATGAAGAGACCTTGACCTTTAGTCTTTATCAAAGTTTTATTCTTTCCAAAAATGATTATGAAGTAGTGACTGCAAATAGCGGGGAAGAAGCTCTGGCTAAAATGAAAGTTAATAGTTTTAATCTGGTTATTACAGATATTTTTATGCCGGGGATCAGTGGATTCGATTTGTTGAATATCATTAAAAAGGATTACCCTGATACTGATGTGGTGGTAATGACCGCTTATGGTTCAGGTCAGCATAAAGATGATGCTTTAAGTAAAGGTGCACTTCATTACGTTGAAAAACCGTTTGAGATTAAAGAATTTAAAAAATTAGTAATTGATATATTAGGATAATATGGCACTCGTCGGAAATCTAAAAGATTTAAAATTACCAAGCCTGATTCAGCTTAATTGCATGGAAAGAAATACGGCTAAATTGACCATCGAAGCTGAAGGGCAATACGGCTTTTTATATTTTGACAAGGGTCAGGTGGTCCATGCTGAATACGATCCGGATATTGGAGAAAAAGCAGTATTTCGAATGCTTAATTTATATTCTGGTCAATTTAAAGTTGAAAGCGGTATTAGGGCTCCAGTTAAATCTATAAATACAAGCTGGAATAATCTGCTGCTGGATGGTCTTAATCAGATGGATGGCGCAGACGAGAATCCGGAACAAAAATTTACTCATTTGTTTGAGAAACTTTTTACGGTCAAGGGATTAAAATCAGCTCTCTTACTCACTACGGAAGGTAAAGTGATTGCAAGCAGTTCACAAAATGCAGAAACACATAATTATTTGCACGCCTTAGTGTCATTTCAATCCTCTAAAATTGGAGATATTCTGGCGAGATTTCATCCTGAATTTATGAGCTTATCAACAACCGGGGAAAGGTTGATTTTTACAAAATATAACAAACTTGATTTAGTGATGGTTCTTGATAATAAAAGTAAACTGGATGTAGTGTTACCTTTTCTTAAGCAGGCTATTGGTCAATGAAAGTAAAGACGTTATTACCGGCAGGTAAATCGCTTCATGGTATGCTTGCCACGCATTATACAAAATTAAAGTCACTGATTCATGATCTGGAAGAATCGCGTTTTTCAGGCTATCTAAAACTTGAATTCTGGGAATATGAAGGCTATTTAATCTTTGACACCGGCATTGTAGTGCAGGGGTACGAAAGGGATCATGAGGTTTTAAATTCCGGTGTAAAGGCTCTTTTAAATATAGAAAAAAAGTTTCAGGAAAAAGACGGTTCCATTAGTACCTATACCGTTGACAGTGAATTTGTGCCATTTTTGTTTGGTAAATTTGAAAATACGATTGTAACTGAACTAGCCAATATTAATAAAGAAGATTTAGTTGCATTTATTGATGATGCCAGAGAATCTCTGGAAATGGGATTTATAGATATCGTCTTCGGTCAAAACCGTATGTGGGCTTCCATATATCTGATGAATAGTAAAGTTGCGGCAGTTGCAACTAAAAATAGTGAAGGCAAGGAGCGATTTGGTAAGGGAAAATCGGAACTGTACGATAAAGTAATTAAAATGGCCGGCACAATTGAAAATAAAGTCTCTTTAAAAAAATGCGGCGCACTTAAATCTTACGAAGATAGTCAGAATTTTCACCAAATCTTCGATTTGATTGATCTTTCGGACTTCGCGCTGCTTGTAATTAACAGACTAATGTCATTTATGGAAGCGGCTCCATCGGATATTAGTCCGCAAAAATATATATCGGATTTATGGCAATTATGTTGCAATGAGACAGGTATAAAGACGATCGAATTCGAAAATGGACAATTTATTGGTTTGGAAAATACAACCTTAACGGATTTTGGATATTTAATCAGTAAGGTCCTGGAAAAATTAAAACCTGTGTTTGACGATATGACCAATAAGTATTCGTTTATGGATCAGATTATTTTCAGCTATAAAAGAAATACCGAGTTCTTATCAAATCCGGGATTATTAACTAATATACATTATTTTAAAGGTTTAAAAATTAAATAATTAATAAATTTAGGGTGACGTAATGTCTCAAAGATGGCTTCAGGAGATAGTAAATTTAGAAGGTGTTGAGGGTGTATTTATTGCATCAAATCGGGCAAAAATCATTGATAAGATAGGCTTGGATTTAAAAGATTCTCAACTTGAGGCTTTATCACTGAGAATATTACGGATCGTGGCTGGATATCATATTAATTCTCAAAAAGTAAATGAAGTTGAGTTTTACTGGCAAAATCTGTACGTCATCGGTAAAGTGTCCAACGAGTTCATTTTAGTCACCTTTTGCAAAACGCCAAAGGTTCTTTCACTTTTACGGATTACTTTAAATGTAACCATGGCCAATATTCTGGAAGATAAGAAGTTTATTAAAATCATAAAGAACCATGTGGCGGATCGGGTTTTTGCATTGGAAAAAGGTGACACTGATGAAATTGAAAAAAATTTGATTTCAAAATTGAAATAAGCATATTAAAAGTGTAAATTTCTAAAATTAAATAAGTTATAACAGGAATCAGGAAGTTTCTTGGCAGATTTAAACAACAAAGTTGTCTTTAATGAGAATGCAATTTTTGCGTTATCAAAAAGTAAATCTCCTTCTGAGGTAACTTTGCGATCGGCTGAGTGGGCGGTTATCACCCAAATTGATGGGCATAAAACAGTCAAGGACATTTCTGATCTGCTATCCATGGGCAATGATGAAGCTAATGGCTTATTCCAGGAGCTGATTCAAAAGGAATTAATAGAACTCCAATCCATGGATGAAGATAAAATAGAGTACGTACCGCCAGATTTTTTTAAAATGCTGGAAGCCGAGCTTACTAAAGTGATTGGGCCTGTTGCACCGCTAATTCTTGATGATACAATTATGGAAATGGATACAACTAAAGATCATTGTCTTCCTGAGCGTATTCCTGAACTAATTGAAATGGTCAGTGAAGAAATTGTTGACAGCCAGAAGAAAGTAAAGTTTCAACAGATCATGTTGAATCAACTGAAAGGAATGATGTAACCGTGAAATTTTTAAGTCTGAGATGGAAAATAAGCGGTATATTAGTTTTCAGTAACTTGATATTGGGTTTAATTATTGTAATAATTGTCAACCGGACTGTTTCTGAAAATCTTAGCAGAGAATTGATTGAACGAGGTCGTACCATTGCACTTAATCTGGCACAATATTCTGCTGAACAAATACTTGAAGAAGATGTTGTGGGTTTAAGACAATTGATTACTGGTAGTTTAAGTTTTGAAAGTGTTGCATACATTTTAATTGAAACCAGTGAAGACAGTGTTTTAGTTGATACATATAATGGAGATATTCCTCCGGAGTTGCTGGAACAATCAAAAGAAGATCTTGACTTGGAAAAGCCTCCAGAATTAGTTTATATTAGCAGTGCTGAAATAGAATGTTTTGATATTTGGGAGCCGGTTGAAGAAGGGTATTTAGGTTATATCCGGATTGGTATGAAGAAGGATTATATTGACCAATCGATATATCAGACAAATCTTATCTTGATATCAGCCATTTTTGGTATTACGTTATTGGGCATCATAGTCGTTCTGTTTTTGGCAAATAGAATTATTAAACCGATTTTGTATTTGACTGCTCGTGCTGATGATATTAGCAAGGGTGAACTTGAAGAAAAAGTCACTGTGAGTACAAATGATGAAATAGATAGTCTGGCGCAAGCGTTAGAGAGACTGCGCGAGAGTGTTAAAATTGCACTTGATCGATTAAAAAAACAGCAGACCTTACGTATGTAAATATTAGGTGAGGATATAAATATGGTACAAACCAGAAAGTTAAAGGATGGCAGCCGGCAGATAATTCTGAATGGTAAACAATATGATGTAATAACGAAAGTATTATCCGAACTGGCTACTAAAACAAAGGCCTCTGCTATTCTGTTTGCAGATATGAGTGGTCAGTTAATCAGCCAGCGTGGAAATACGGATAACATGAATACGACAGTACTTTCTGCCTTAGCTGCCAGTGATTTTGCAGCCACTTCCGAGATGGCAAAGTTAGTTGGAGAAGAAGCTAAGTTTAAGTTACTGTTCCATGAAGGTGAAAAGAGAAATGTATATCTGTCTAATGTAGGCGATAATTTTTTCCTGGTGGTTGTCTTTGATGTAAGTGTCACGCTTGGTCTAATTCGAATATATACAAAAAAGGCCATTGAAGATCTTATTACCGTATTGGAAGATACTTCAAGCGATGAGGGTGGAGATGATAATGTGATTGATTCCGACTTCAGCACTCTGCTCGGTGATGCATTGGATGATACATTTAAATAATGAATAATTTGATTGGGATATATAACGTAAGAGGATCAGGATGTTTATAAATTGGGCGTTACAGGAAATTAATTTAAAAATTGTTTATTATGGCCCCGGTATGAGCGGAAAAACGACAAATCTTGAATATATTCATTCAAAGTTAGATCCGTCTCTTAAAGGTGACCTGGTTTCCCTAAAAACTAAAGAAGACCGTACTATCTTTTTTGATTTTATGCAAATAGAAGTCGGGCGAATTAAAGGCAAAAAGCCGAAATTCAACCTATATACTGTTCCAGGTCAGGTATATTATGCTTCGAGTCGAAAAGTTATTTTGAATGGTGTTGATGGTATTGTATTTGTAGCCGATTCACAACCGCATCGGATGGAAGCAAATATTGAAACTTTGCTCGATTTAGAAAATAATTTGAAACAGGATAATCATACCCTGGAATCATTTCCCTGGGTAATCCAGTATAATAAACGTGATTTACCCGGTGCTGAATCGGTTGAAGCTTTACAAAAACGACTTAACTTTTTTAACGTTCCATCTTTTGAGGGGATTGCCGTTAAAGGTGATGGTGTATTTAACACATTAAAAGCGGTTATTAATTCTGTGGTACAGAACGTTCAAAATCAACTATAGATTAAGTTTTCATTATGAAAAAATTTTGCCTTCTCATTGGTATCTGAGAAGNNCATTGAAAGAACAATCCACAAACGTATTATCTTCCTTTGATAGAAAGAAAAGGCGTAAAGAAATTTTCGTCTGGACATTATACGATTTTGCCAATACAGCCTTTAGTGTCATTGTAGTTACTGTTGTCTATGCGGTTTATTTTAAACAACACATAGTTTCTGATGAACTGATACGTATTTTTGGATTTGACCGCAATCCTGGAGATTTATACTGGGGTATAGCCGGAGCTGTTTCCATGTTGATTGTTGCCATAAGTGCTCCGATTATAGGTGCTATTGCTGATTATGGAAACAGAAAAAAACAATTCCTTTTTGTGTATTCTTTAGCGTGTATTCTGGCTACTATGACGCTTTATTATCTTAAACCGGGTATGATCTGGCAGGGTATGGTTCTTTTTATTATCGGGAATGTGGGTTTTGAGGGTGCTATTGTGTTTTATAATGGATTTCTACCTCAAATAGCCCAACCCAATAATATTGGTAAAATCTCCGGATATGGTTTTGCTTTTGGATATGTCGGATCACTCATTTCTTTATTGATTGCCTTGCCTTATGCTAATATGGCTTTTCAGGCAAATGATCTCTCTTTGATGCGGCCTACTTTTGTCTGGGCTGGTTTGTTTTTCTTTGTATTTTCACTTCCATTTTATTTTGTAATTCAGGAAAAAACAGTTAGACCATATCGTCATGTTGTGGAAAGTTATCTTTCAGAAGGTTTCCGACGTGTAAAAGAGACATTCCGGAGGATAAAAGATTTTCCGGAAATCTTAAAGTTCTTAATTGCCTATTTTGTTTATATTGATGGTGTAAATACAGTTATTTATTTCAGTGGTATCTACGCATCCGATACGTTAGGATTTTCTTTAACTGATGTAATCCAGTTTTTTGCCATTGTTCAGGCTTCAGCTATTTCAGGCTCCTATGTATTTGGTTTTTTAACTGACAAACTGGGTCCTAAAAAAACAATAATGCTGACGCTTCTCCTATGGATAGTTGTTGCAGTTGGTGCTTTTTTAGCAACGGGTAAAGCTTCATTTTATATAGTGGGACTTATTGCCGGTATTGCTATGGGTTCATCTCAATCAGCAAGCAGAGCTATGCTGGGTAATCTTGTACCGGAAGGCATGGAAGCTGAGTTTTTTGGCTTTTATGCGCTAACTGGAAAATTTTCATCTATTCTGGGACCGGTTATTTTTGGAATTACTTCAACCCTCGCTGGAAGTCAGCGTGTAGCTATTTTATCTATTCTCTTCTTTTTTATAATCGGTTTATTTTTAATTAAACGGGTTAATGAAACTGTGAATTATAAAAAGATAATAATTTAATTTTCAGGCTCTCGACTAAATTGTCAAATCTATATAAAATAATTATATTCGCAATCTTTTTAATTTTAATCATAAATATGGATCTATTTGCGGCTCAAAAGCAGATATATCAATATGAAAATTATCATTTTGTTTATGACGCGGATGATAGTATATATGTTAAGAGATTGGTAACTAAAATAGAAAAACAAATAATTAAAATAGAAGATTTTTTTAATCACACACCAAAAAGTATCATAACCATAATTATTACTCATTCTGATGAAGAATATGCTTCGTATCTTGGTAGCGCCAGCCCTGAATGGAGTCAGGCATTAGCGCTTACTGATAAAAAAATAATCATACTTAAAATTGCAAATGCTGATGATATCCTTCGGTCACCGGAAATTTTATTGCATGAGCTTGTACATATATTTTTTGAGGATAAAATACATGTTCAAAGGATCCCGGTCTGGCTTCATGAAGGTATTGCTCAATACTTAAGTGGTTATGAATTAACAATTAATGATCGTATTCATCTGGCTAATGCGCTTACCTCCAATAATATTGTAAGCTTAACAGCAATGGACACGTTGTTTTCGTTTAGTCAAATTAAAGCCCGGCTAGCTTATATTGAAGCATTGACAGCAATACAGTTTATCATCAAAAATCATGGAGTGGAATCTCTTAAAATGCTGGTAGAAAATCTGAGTGATAATAAATCCATAGATGATACCTTTAAAAAATCTCTTGGTTATGATTTTATAGATTTTGAAATTTATTGGTACGAAGATATTGAAAAACAAAATCGATGGCTGATTATTTTAAATTTTGATAACATTTTGTGGATTTCTATTGTTTTATTAGCGATTTTTGCAATCATTATAATAAAAATCAGAAATCGTAAGCTTGAAAAATCATGGGAAGATGATGATTATATAATTGAGTAAAAAAATTTCTGTCAGGAGGGCTCGGAAATGTACGTTCCACAAAGCATTTTTCTAACAAAAGGTGTGGGTAGAAGTAAAGAACAATTGACAAGTTTCGAAATGGCGCTGCGTAATGCAGGTATAGCACCTTTTAATTTGGTTTCAGTTTCAAGTATTTACCCTGCTGGCTGCAAGCTAGTCAGTAAAGAAAAAGGATTAACAAAACTGGTCTCTGGTCAGATTGTTCATGCTGTTTACAGTAAAAACTCAACCTGTGAACCCGGCCGAATGATTACGGCTTCTATTGGTTTGGCCATCCCAAAAGATGCGAATGCGTATGGGTATTTGAGTGAACATCATGGCTTTGGAGAGAATTCTGAAAAAGCGGGCAATTATGCTGAAGATTTAGCGGCAGAAATGCTGGCAACGATATTAGGCCTTGATTTTGATCCAAATTTAAGCTGGGATGAAAAACGGGAATTGTGGAATATATCGGGTAAAATTGTTAAAACAAGAAATATTACGCAGGCAGCAACCGGTGATAAAAATGGTTTATGGACAACCGTTGTTGCAGCAGCTATTCTGTTACCTTAACAAAAATAGGAGCTGATGGGCTTCAGTAAAGGATATTGTGCAACCAAATAATTTTCTTGGTTTAGAAGCTCAATACTGTCAGAAGACTGATTCGTATTTTGAAATTATCCCAATACCTTATGAACGTACAACCAGTTATGGTAAAGGTACATCACAAGGGCCAGAGGCAATTATTAAAGCATCCCAGTATGTTGAGCTTTATGATGAGAAATTTCAATTAGAAGCGTTTAAAAAGGGAATATATACTTCAAAGCCGGTTGATATCTACGATTCAATTGAAGAAACATTTGATCACATTGAACGAAAATTTGCATTAAGTCTTAAGGATAAAAAATTTCCCATAGGATTGGGTGGAGAACATGCTATAACATTCCCCATCTATAAAGCATTTCATAATTTTTATAGTGATTTATGCATTCTTCATTTTGATGCTCATTCTGATCTGCGTGAATCATATGAAGGCAGTGTTTATTCACACGCCAGTGTTATGCATCGGATTGCCAGTTTAGGTGATCCGATTATTCAGGTGGGAATTCGTTCTCAGTGTATTGAAGAGGCTCATTATATTCGCGATAATAATATTAATACATTTTTTGCACATGATATTGTCCAGAATGGATTTAATCAGTCTATTCTAGACTGTATGAAACAGAATGTATTTATTACCTTTGATCTGGACTTTTTTGATCCATCCATTATGCCTTCGACAGGAACACCGGAACCGGGTGGTTTCCAATGGTATGAGACGATTGAATTTTTACAGAATATATTTGAGCAGAAAAACGTTGTGGGATTTGACGTGGTTGAATTAGCACCCCAGGAGAATGTTATACATCCTGATTTTTTAGCCGCAAAGCTGATTTATAAAATGATGGCATTAAAAATCAAGTAGTTCAATTGTTTGATTAGAATGTTATTTAAATTCACATAAATATTATTTTAGAATTTGTAGTGTGTCTGATATAGCTTAGAGGTTTAAATTAAAATTTTAAAATATTTGAAAAATCAAAGTTTTATTTATATTTGACGAATATATAAAAATAAATTATAACATTATATTCAAATAAATAGTAAGTTTAAAACCAATAAAACTAGTAATTTTTATATAAAAATTATTCGGTAAATTTGGAAATATTGATACTGGAAACGACGAAATGGATGAAAAACATATAAAATATTCATTCCTGCTGATTAGCATTATAGCGCTTAGTTTTCTCGCATCTCATTTTGATGCGCAGGTTCTGAGTTTACATTCAGATCGCAAATCCAAACAGCAAAATATAGACAAGTTTAATGAAGTTATTCATTATATAGATAATGTTTATGTTGAAGATGTGGACTGGGAAACCAGTACTGAAGGGGCAATTAATGGTATTTTGGAAACGCTGGATCCTCACTCCGTTTATATTACACCAGAGGATGCAGTTGTTAACGAAGAAAATTTTGATGCAAAATACCAGGGTATAGGAATTTACTATGATGTTCTTGATGACTATTTAACGGTCATATCCGTTATACCCGGATCACCTTCCGAAGAAGTAGGCTTACATGCCGGTGATCGTATTATAAAAATTGATGGAGAATCAGCCTATAAAATTAGCATGGCTGATGTTCCCAAAAAATTAAAAGGTCCGGCAGGCACCTCCGTTGAAGTAACTATCAAACGCAACGGATCCTCAGATACTTTTAATGTCACTATTGTTCGTGGCGAAATTCCTATTTTTACACTGAATACATATTTTATGGCTGATGACCATACAGGCTATGTCTGGATTAATCGTTTTGCCCGTACTACCTCCTCAGAACTGGAAGAAGCGTTATCCGAGCTGGACAAACTGGGTGCCAGGCAGCTTATTATGGATTTACGTGGTAATGGCGGAGGTTTATTAAAAGAAGCCGTAAAAGTGGTGGCACAATTTTTATCCGGACATAAAAAAGTCGTGTATACGCGCGGACGTTTCTCAAGGTATGATGAAGAATTTTATACGGATGATTATCAGGTAAATAAAGTATATAATTATCCACTTATCATACTTCTGGATGGTGGTTCAGCCAGCGCTTCTGAAATTGTAGCGGGTGCGCTGCAAGATTATGACCGTGCCTTAATAGTCGGTACAAATAGTTTTGGCAAAGGATTAGTGCAAAATGAATTTCAGTTAAATGATCGGTCGCGCATTCGACTGACAGTGTCAAAGTATTACACTCCAAGTGGTCGATTGATTCAGAAACCCTACAAAGATAAAAATCTTGAGCAATATTATAATGATTCAGCTGATGAAGCTGTTGTACAGGATTCACTAGTAGCTGATACGCTGGGTAAACGTCCGGTATATCATACGGAAGGCGGACGTAAAGTATTTGGTGGCGGAGGTATCCGACCGGATTTTGAAATAGAATATAACTCGGTATCGAAGTCTGAAAAAATAACAAGGCAATTATTGCAGAAACGAATATTGTTCGAACTGGCAGCAGAGTTGGTTATTAAACATCCGGAATGGGCAAAAGACTTTACAAAATTTAAAAAGAACTATGTTTCTACTAAGAAAATATTCACACAATTGAAAACATTAGCACGTAAAAATGATATTGAATTTAAGGATGCTGATTTATCGATAGATGAAGCTTATCTCAATAATCGAATTAAAGCGGAAATTGCCCGCAATATCTGGGGAATGAACCGTTACTATGAAATTATTTTGGAATATGATAACCAATTTCAGGAGTCTTTAAAACATTTCGATGAAGCTGCTGAATTAACAAGCCCAAACAGACATCTTTCAATCCAAAAATAAATTGACTTTATTTATCAAAAGTAGTAAAATTAGCCACGTTGTTCTAGTATATTTGTACATAACAAATTTTAATAAAGCATACTACTAATTAAGGAGTTTTTACTATGGTAGATCTTTTTATTCAGGGTGGAAATTTTATGTGGCCTATTCTTGTGCTTTTAGTTGTTGGTTTAGGCTTTGCATTTGAAAGATTATGGACGCTTACCCGTGCATCTATTAACACCAGAAAATTTTTAGCTAATTTACATAATGCCCTTCAGGAAGGTGGTATTGAAGGTGCTGCAGCAGAATGTGAAAAGACTCCGGGTCCTGTTGCATCAATTTTACATGCCGGATTATCTCGTGCAGAGAAGGGTTTAGAACATGTCGAAAAAGCTATTAGTAATGCTGGTTCAATTGAAATGGCCTTCCTCGAAAGAGGTATGGTTGTTTTGACAACAGTTATTGTGTTAGCACCGATGCTGGGTTTTACTGGAACGGTTTGGGGCATGATTGCAGCATTTGACGCTATTAAAGTTGAAAATGATATTTCTCCCGCAATCGTTGCTGGTGGTATATCACAGGCTTTGTTAACGACTCTTTTTGGATTAGTAGTTGCCATGATTATCCAAGTATTCTATAACTTTTTTTCATCGAGAATCGATAAACTGGTTATTGATATGGA
>JARRPN010000107.1:0-5232 GCA_037382875.1 Calditrichaceae bacterium
ATTTCTGAAATTGTAAATAGTGGCCGAACTGTTTATGGTGTAAATACGGGATTCGGTAAATTCTCGGATGTTAAAATTGACCGGGATCAGACCGAAGAATTGCAACATCGCCTGGTGTTAAGTCATGCAGCTGGTATAGGTGAACCTATGCCGGTTCCTTTGGTTAAGCTTATGATGCTGCTGAAACTTAAAAATCTATCACATGGCTATAGCGGCGTTCGCTTTAAAACAGTTGAATTGCTTAAAAATCTGATCAATCATAATATCATTCCGGTCGTTCCTGAAAAAGGATCGGTAGGTGCCTCGGGTGATCTGGCTCCCCTTGCCCATATGACTCTCGTATTAATCGGGGAAGGGGATGCATTTATTGATGGTAAGCGCATGCCATCAAAAGAGGCACTAAAATTAAAAAATCTTGAACCTATCCAGCTGGCAGCCAAAGAAGGTTTGGCACTTCTGAATGGAACACAAACCATCCAGGCCTATGGATTGTGGTCACTGGTGCAGACAGAGAATTTAATTAAAGTGGCAGATATCATTGGCGCAATCAGTTTGGAAGCTTTACTTGGCACATCGACTGCCTTTGATGACCGTATTCAAAAGATACGTCGACATCCCGGCCAGAAAAAAGTAGCACAGAATTTCAGAAATATTCTGGCTAATAGCCCTGTCGTTCAATCACATAAAAATAATCCACATAAAGTACAGGATGCATACAGCCTGCGCTGTATTCCGCAAGTGCATGGTGCTGTGCGAGATGGCTTGGATTATGTTAAAACTGTATTCGAACGAGAGATGAATGGTGTCACGGACAATCCCCTGGTGTTTCCGGATGAGGGTGATGTGCTATCCGGGGGTAATTTTCACGGTGAACCGGTTGCACTGGCTGCGGATTATTTGGGAATTGTTATGTCTGAGCTGGCCAGTTTATCAGAACGCCGTATCGAACATATGATGGATCCTGCGGAAAGTGACCTGGTCGCATTTCTAGCCAAAGACGGCGGACTTAATTCCGGCTTTATGATTGCCCATGTAACTTCAGCTGCCCTTGTATCCGAAAATAAGGTATTGGCGCATCCAGCAAGTGTTGATTCTATCCCTACTTCAGCAAATAAAGAAGATCATGTCAGCATGGGAACCCATGCAGCTCGTAAAGCAATGGAGATTGTTAAGAATGCAGAAAATGTATTAGCCATTGAGTTATTGTGTGCATGCCAGGCGCTAGAATTAAGGAAACCACTGAAACCGTCAAAAGTAACAAGTACTGTTCTGGCTATGGTTAGAGAGCAGGTTCCCTATCTGAGTAATGATCGCTATATACATCCGGATATCGTGAAAGCGCAGGAGTTAATATCAGAAAAGAAAATTGTAAGAAAAGTAAAAGAACTGATCAACTTGCAATAAATAACCGATAAGACTTAAATTAATTCATATGAAAAAAGTTGTCGTTGAAGCGGATGTGCGCAAAGCAGCCCGCGATACCAAATACATCTTAATTGATGATACTACTGTCATTACTCCGGCAGCAAAAGATCTTGCCAAAGAAAAGGGAGTAATTTTTGAAAAAGCAAAAAAGGATGACGCCGGTTCATTGTTAATGGAACAGGGGCCTAATCAGACTCCGGTCAGCACAATCGCCATTGCTTCAGATCATGGTGGTTTTTCTATGAAAAAAGAACTGATCCCTTTCATTGAGAAATTAGGATACAAGGTGCATGATCTCGGTCCTGCTAATGATCAGGCCTGTGATTATCCTGATTATGCTTTCAAGGTTGCGGAAATGGTTTCCAGTGGCAAGGTGGATCGCGGTATTATGTTAGATAGTGTCGGTATTGGATCGGCAATGGCGGCCAATCGTGTGAAGGGTGTTCTTGCAGCAAAATGCAATAGCGCCTTTGAAGCCCGCAGTAGCCGGGAACATAATTACGCCAATTACCTGACTTTTGGTGCCAAAATAATTGGAATTGAAATCGCTAAAGAAATTGTACAAGCCTTTCTGGAAACTCATGGTGGGGCACTTCGGCATCAAAAACGGGTTGAGAAGATTTTGGAGTACCCTAAAAAAGACTAATTATAATTTTTTTGTGCAAGCCTCGAAATAAATTAATAACTATATCGATTATATTTACTTCAGATTATCTAAATATTTAGGATTCAATAATTATGTTTAAAAAAACCGTTTTAATTACCGGAGCCAATAAAGGCATCGGATTCGAAATTGCCCGGCAATTGGGCCAACTAGATTTCAAGGTTTTTCTTACTGCCCGAGATGAAACCAGGGGTCAGCAGGCTGAAGACAAATTAAGAGAAAAGAATTTTGATGTTCAGTTTATTCAGATGGATGTCACAGATTCAGATTCTATTAAATCGGCGTATGAAAAAATAGAAATGCAATGTTCCCGTATAGATGTGTTGATAAATAATGCTGCAATCCAGCTTGATAAGAATAACATTCTTGATATGCCAATTGCAGTTCTGCAGAAGACGATTGAAACCAATGTTTTCGGCGTTATTGAGATAATAAAGAAATTTTATCCCTTCATGAATAAAAACGGAAGAATTATCAATATTTCCAGTCAGCTTGGATCTTTGAGCAGGATGGGATCCTACTCGCCAGCTTACAGTATTTCCAAGACTATGCTTAATGCTGTCACCCGTCAGTTTGCAAGTACATTAAATAGCTATGGCATATCTGTCAATTCCATGCATCCGGGTTGGGTACGAACCGATATGGGCGGAAATCAAGCGCCACTTTCGGTAGAAAAGGGTGCAGAGACAGCAGTCTGGCTTGCCACTGAAGCTCCACATTCGTTAACCGGTAAATTCTTCTTTGAGAAAAAGGAAATGGAATGGTAGGCACGAAGTGCCTGGAGTTTAAAAGTACTTTAGTATGTTAAAGTTTACTGTAAGTTTCCAGATACTGGAGGAAGAAGATCGGATATTGAAATTAACAAGTTATCTTTATCTGATGATATCAAATAATCCACAATCTAGCATCCAGTATATAAAATCTAGCAACCAGCAACTAATAACTCAATAACCTGGTAACCAATTTTGTACCCTTGTACTTCCGTGTAAAAAACAACCTATCGTTCTCCGGTTTTTTTGATGATGTGAAAACCAAATTGAGTTCTCACCAGATTAGATATCCCGCCGTTTCGCATTCTCTTTACAGCTTCTTCAAATTCACGAACCATCTGTCCCGGTCCGAACCAGCCGAGATCACCGCCTTTGCCCTTGCTCGGACAAGTTGAATGCTCTTTAGCCAAAGTACTGAAATTTCCGCCGGATTTGCACTTTTTTAACACTGTATTTGCCAATTCACGATCTTTAATTAATATATGACTTGCCCGCCATTCCATAGTAATCCTCCGTATTAAAAATCAAAAATTAGTCTAATATATTTTCATGATCAACTATTTATAATGATTTGTATGAAATATTGAAAATAGCATAAATGCAGTTGACACTATTATTACATAATTTCTAAATTGGAACAAATTAGTATCCTAATGCAGTTAAAAAAACCATTGCAACAGAATTTCCAGATTACAAAGAGGAAAGGAAAAAAGAAACAGGTGATTTTAAATATCCTGGTAACTATTATTATAATTTATTGTGCTTATTTGGTTCTATTATATTTCGGCCAACGTGCACTCATTTTTCCGGGACGTTCAATTGGCTCAAAGCAATTTGAAACAGAATGGATAAGTGACGATCAAATTAACTGGATTGATACACCGGAAGGCAAAATCGAAACCTGGTTTATTCCAGCCCCGGATAGTAATTCTAATCAGGCCAATCCTGTGGTTATCTTTGCACATGGGAATTTTGAGCTGATTGATTATTGCGAGATTGAGACCCATGGATTGAATCATCTCGGTTATGATGTTTTTTTAATTGAATATCCGGGATTTGGAAGGTCTAATGGTACGACAAGTCGTGAATCTATTAATGCAACATATGTTGCCGCTTATGACTGGCTAATTTCCAATAAAGATATAGATCCTGATCAGATCATTGGTTTTGGACGATCTTTGGGTGGAGGGGCTATTTCTGATCTGGCGAAGAAAAGATCATTAGCAGCGGTAATTCTTCAATCAACATTTGCAAATGTGCAATCGTTTGCAAAACGATATTTAGCACCGGCATTCCTTACTCGTGATCCTTTTGATAATGTGGCAGCCCTGAAAAATTTCACCAATCCAGTACTTGTCATTCACGGTCGTCAGGATGCGCTTATTCCGTTCTGGCATGGGGAAACATTAGCTAAAAATATTCCGCAGTCAGAGTTTATTGCCTTTGATTGTGAGCATAATGACTGCCCACCCGACTGGGATGATTATTGGCAAATGATTGATCAATTTATAAAAAGCGCTGCAAGAGTCACTGCAAATTAGTTTTTTTAATCATATTCGATAATATGCTTTTTAATTATATTATCCGCCGATATAAATTTTATCATGAATATAATTTAATTTATATTTTACCATCAATGAATAATTTATAAAATTATGATAATCTAAACTATCAATGTGAGAAAAGGTAAAATGAATCATACTAAAGGTAATTTACCCTGGCAGCGAAAAGTGCATGAAGTTATTTTTGAAGCGGATACTACAGTCGGTAAATTATTTGATATTTTTCTGATCTTAACCATAGTTTTGAGTGTAATTGCCGTGATGCTGGATAGCGTAAAATCAATAAAGATAAATTACGGCAATATACTTTATGCTGCAGAATGGATATTCACAATACTTTTTACCGTTGAATATTTACTGCGTATCATCTCGGTTGGTAAACCATATAAATATATTATCAGCTTTTATGGTATTGTGGATTTATTGGCCATACTTCCAACGTATTTAAGTGTTATCTTCCCGGGAATTCATTTTCTTCTGGTGATTCGTTTACTGCGTGTGTTACGAATATTTCGTGTATTAAAACTGGTACAATATCTTTCTGAAGCGAAAATGCTGCGTCAGGCGATGAGAGCCAGCGGCCGAAAAATTACAGTATTTATTTTTACAGTTCTGACTCTGGTAACCATTATGGGTTCACTGATGTATGTGATTGAGGGCGAAGCCAATGGATTTACCAGTATTCCAAGAAGTATTTACTGGGCTATTGTTACTTTGACGACGGTGGGTTATGGAGACATATCACCATCGACCGGATTAGGGCAGATGCTGGCAGCCGTTATCATGATATGCGGCTATGGTATCATAGCTG
>JARRPN010000107.1:5245-11549 GCA_037382875.1 Calditrichaceae bacterium
GATTATGATGCTAAATTCTGTAAAATCTGCGGAGCTAAATTATAAATTAGTGGAACATTTCCAGATCATCTAAAGCGTCTATATTCTCTGCTAGGGCATAATGTAAATCTTCAAGTTCATCCGCCATATCTTCGATTTCCTCAGCCCGGTCTTCCAGCATTTCGGCTTTCTCTTCCAGTTCATCAGTTTCTATTTCAATTTCGGCTTCGAAATCCTCAGAATCATAATCCGGGCTTAGCATTTTAAATACGCCGGCAACTGCCTTTACACCAATAGCTGCTCCTTCAACACCTAATCTAGCGCCTTCTAAACCGATGCGTTTGGCATAGTCAATAATTTCAAAATACAGTTCGTAATATTCCTGGACCAGTTTACGCTGATCATTATTGAGTTCAATCTCTTTACCATTAACGTATAAATCATATTCGCCAGTAATCTCAACTTCATCTCTGCTGTCTTTATCCATCAATATGATGGAATCACCTTCAATATCTACATCAACATTATCCAGTACACTAAAATTATGGTCATGATGTTTTTTCTTTTTATAATCCACGCCATAAATACTTGTGGCAATGAAAGATAAAATTAAAAATGATAGTAAATAAACTCGCATATTAATTTCTCCGGATTTAGTAAAGACATTAAAATCTACGTCAATTTCTATTCCAAGTTTCAAAATGAATTGACGTAGATTGTGCTTATATGACTAAGCTTTATAATAATTATCTTCCTATTATAAAACTGTTAAAATATTTGGCGCAATCGAATCCTTTTTATCAAGAAGTGCTTCAATCTCTTCTTTAGTAAATTCAATGTTAATGGTGACCTCTTCACCTTCATTATTAACAGTGATGGAATTCAAAATATCTACAATCTCCCTATCATCGCTGGTAGATAGTTTTCCCGCCGCAATAAAGCCCTTAATTGCATCATAGAATAATTCTGCCTGTTCGTCTGATGAAAAACTGCTTTCTCCGAAAAATTTAAATTTTTCTGTTAAATCCAGAGATAGATTAATACTCTTTAAGCTTTCGAGACTTTTAAATTTTTTAATATCTTTCTTCTTTAACTCTGCCGTAATTAGAGAAGCATCCATTGTAAACCAGGCGGTATCTTTATATTTTATTTCATTTGCTTGTGTAATCAATTCGTTTGAGGTTTTATCGGATTGTCCAGTTGATTTGTCTATCCATGCGGTGATATTATTTTCGCTACCAACAAGCAATGTGGCATTACTTACGAATGAAAATGTAATTGTATCATTCTCAGTTAGTTTGTAAATAGTAAAGTCGCCATAACTGTCTTTAATCAATTTATGTGATTCTGTTTCTTTTTTAATATATGGTATAATCTTTTCGGGATTAAAGTTGCCATTAATTACGGCCAGTCCATTCTTCTCGTGATGATCGTCGCCAAGTCTAACTGCAAAATACACTTCGGTTATATCTTTCCGGACATCCAGTCCTGTTATATCAACAAACTCCTGGTATTCCTTTTCAGTAAATGGAGATACATGCGAAGAATCAAGAAATGCATTCACAAAATCACTTTCATGCACTTTCTGAACATTCATATAACCCAAAGCATTGGCATCGCTTGGCAGTAAAGCGAGCTGGCTTTCCATTGTTTTCGGCAATGGTTGAGTTATTTTTTCGCAACTTGTATAAATGGTTATTATCGCTATAATTAAAATGAAGGATAAAACGGATTGTTTTAACATAAGACCTCCTAAAAATTTTTTCTTTGAAATATATAAGTTGATACGCTCAACATGCATAGAGCAAATAAAAGGGAAGACCATAACGGCATCCAGGACATGACTTCCTGTCCGCTCACAATGATTCTTGTTAAATTACCAAGTTCTGTTGTTTTTGGTAAGAAATAATAAAGACCATCCAGGATATAAGCATAGATCTTTGATGACAGCAAGGCATAAATCTGATCTCTGGGAATTAGAAGTGGACTCATAAAAACAACAAAATACGTCAGCATAAGTGAGAATGGCCCGCTCTTAGTTAACAAACTCAGGAATGTCATAAGAGTATATAAAATCATAAATGTTAACACGATTATAAAACCAGCCAAAATATAACTCCAATTCCAAATACCTGTTTTTACTAATAGAATCAATGCAGAAAAAAGGACCAGATAAAATATGTTGCATGCAACAATCAGAGTAGCTCCAATAAATCGACCCGTCAGTATTTCCATACGACTCATTGGTTTACTTATAAATAAATCAATAAATCCAGGTTGTAATAATGTTGGGATCAGACTGCTGGTGGCAAACAAGGACATAAAAATACCACCGGTAAATAGCAGCGCTGCAACACCACCTTGAATTCCAACAATGATATTTCTAACATCAACTGTATTCTGAATATCTTGTCCGAATATAGATATGGATGACTGCATTCCATCAACAATATCCAAATTCAGAGCAAATATAAATAATAGGCAGATCAATGTTGATATGCCAAAGAAAGCTATAAATGTTTTCTTAGCTAAAGATTCCCGGAAAGTCAACTGAATAATAGATAGAAATTTCATTTGACCTCCCCGTTCTTATCTTCAATCACATCAATAAAGAAATCTTCAAGGCTAATCTTACGTGGAATAATAGCCTGAATTGTTATATTTTCCCGGCGAATAGAGTCAATAAATTTATTCAGGTGTGCATCATCCTGAACAGCGATATTGTAAAATTCATTTTGATGGGAAATGGGAATATTTAAATTCTCGCTTATTTTGTTAATATTATTATTCTCACTTAGAACCTTTACCTGATATTGTTCTTTTACTGAAATAAAATCTTCCACCCGGCCCTTCTGTAGTAATTTTCCATTTTTCAAAATGGCAACTTCATCAGATACACGTTCTACCTCAGATAATAAATGTGAGTTCAAGAACACTGTTTTACCTTGTTCCCTTAATTCTTTAAGTAAATCACGAATCTCGCGCCGACCAACGGGATCAATACCATCTGTTGGTTCATCCAGAAATAAAATGTCCGGACTTGAAATCAGGGCGTTAGCCAATCCCAATCGCTGCATCATGCCTTTAGAGTATTTCTGGATTTTCACATTCATCCATTCTTTAAGATTTACCTGTTGAAGTAGTTCAGGTATTCGTTCTTTGAGATCGGTTGAGGTAACACCGCTCATTTTGCCATAGTAATAAAGCACTTGCGTGGCCGTTAAGAATTCAGGGAATCTATGATTCTCAGCCAGATAACCGATATGTTGGTGCATCTTATAATCTTTAATGGATTTTCCAAAAACATTTGCATTTCCGGCCGTGGGATGGGCTAATCCAATTAATAATTTGATAAGTGTTGTTTTTCCGGCTCCATTCGGCCCCAGCAAACTAAATATTTGTCCGGTTTCTACCTGAAGGGAAAAATCGTTCAATGCCATAATTTTTCCCTTTGAATAGTGTTTAGTCAGATTAAATGTTTCAACTGCTTTCAAATAGTTAACTCCATTATCTTTCTTCACTCTACGGATTAGTGAATGTGAATGTTTCTTTTAGTGGATTATTGGTATTAGAATTTGACTGTCTATGATTGAATTATCATGATTTAACTTAAATGTGTAAAGATTAACTATAAATTGCAAATTACCATTAATTAATACAAGCTAATAAATATAAATTTAATTTGTGATTAGTTAACAACAGTTATAATTTTGCATATTAGAGATAACAGGAAGCTGATATATGAATTCATCTACAAATTTTAAATTTGATGTTTATTTCTATGAAGCTTTTGAAGAAGAAGCTTTAGAAATACAGAAATATATGCCGGCGAATATTAGAGCTGGATATACCTGGAAGACGATACAAGAAGCAGGTCATAGTGAACCAGTTGCTCCAATAATCAGTACTAGAACTCAGTCGCAATTACCGCCGGATTGGTCGGATCAATTGGAGGGAATTCTCTCACGCAGTACAGGTTATGATCATTTAATCAATTATAAAATAAATACTAACACTTCTGCAAGGTTGGCTTATCTTCCCTTATATTGTAATCGTGCTGTCGCTGAACAGGCCATGCTGTTATGGATGGCATTGTTACGCAAACTACCGAGGCAAATTCATAATTTTAACAAATTTCATCGTGATGGATTGACCGGTTTTGAATGTGAAGGAAAAAAGTTATTGGTTGTTGGTGTGGGTAATATCGGCTCACAGATAGTGAAAATCGGTAAAGGATTAGGGATGCAGGTTCACGGGGTTGATCTAGTTGTTAAACATCCTGATGTAGAATATGTGAAATTCAAAGAAGCTGTGACGGATACTGACATTATTGTGTCTGCCATGAATCTAAACTCAGAAAATACCGGCTACTTTAATTACAGTAAATTAAAGATGGCAAAAAAAGGAGTCATTTTTGTTAATATTGCCCGAGGTGAATTATCCCCGATAAACGATCTACTGCGTCTGATTGAGGAAGGCCATCTCGGTGGCCTGGCATTAGATGTCTATGAAAATGAAACTGCTCTTGCCCATGCATTGCGTCAGAAGGAAGCAATTACTAATAACCTTATAAAAGCCACGCTTAAGCTGGCAGAATATCCCAATGTCATTTTAACACCGCATAATGCATTTAATACAAATGAGGCCGTTGGGCGTAAAGCGGAACAAAGCGTACAGCAGGTCGAACATTACATTAAACATAATAATTTTAAATGGATCGTTCCGGATTAAAAAGATGAAAGAAAATAAAATGAAATCAAGAAGAAAAGAAATTAAAAACAGGCAATGGATCATAGGTATAGGTGTCCTTATAATGATTGCTATAGCCATTTTCTTCTGGAATCTGGTTGCTTATGATAAGGAAAAAAATTCCCTTGGTGGAGTTAAAGCACGAACCGGTTTAGATCAAGGGCAGCTTACTTTTATCAGTCCGGATTCTACTCAAAAAGAAAGTATTTTAATAGAAATTGCAGAAGATGATTATTCACGGGCAAATGGATTGATGTATCGCGAAGATCTGGCTGAAAACCAGGGTATGCTTTTCATCTTTGATGAAGAAAGACAGCAATATTTCTGGATGAAAAATACACCGGTTTCACTCGATATGATATTCGTAAATAAAGAACATCATATTGTAAATATACGGAAATATACAATGCCCTTTTCCACCAAATCGTATGGATCAACTGGACCGGCGCTATATGTAGTTGAAGTGGTTGCAGGATATTGCGATCAGCGCGGAATAGATTCGGGTTGGTCAATTGAGTGGAAACGTTATTGATTTTGGAAAGTAGCAAAATTAATAAAATTATTCTTTACAAAAACCAATAAGTTCAATAATTTACGGACTGTGAATTAATGTGATTAAAAAACACTAAAGAACTTTTACTAATATGTTTTTTTAATAATAAATTTAGTTATGGACGTTAAAAAAATTCAGGCAAAGTTAAAAACATCTTTGTTTGGAACTAACATATATTATGAAGAATCATTGGATTCGACTAATGATTTTGCAATGCGGTTAGCAAAGGATGGTGCACCGGAAGGAACAATTGTTTTAACGGAGTACCAGAAATCCGGTAAAGGACGGCAGAACAAGCCCTGGCATGCCAGCCGTGGAGAAAATTTACTCATGAGCATACTGCTTCGTCCGGAACTGGAAATTGAAATGGTCCAAAAAATTGCCCTTGCCACGGCGACCATCTTAATCGATGCCATTGAGGACTTTTATAAAAATCGAAAAATTAAAATTTCTGAATTAGAAGTAAAATGGCCGAATGATATTCTTTTGAAGGGTAAAAAAGTAGGCGGTATATTAGCTGAATCCAAACTGCAAAATAAAAGAATGGAAGCTCTGATTATTGGTATAGGGTTAAACGTGAATTCTACTTATACAGAATTTCCGGAAGATATCAGGGACTTGGCTATTTCGTTGAAAGATGTAATTGGACAAGAGACCACAATAGAAGATATGTGTTGTTTTTTTCTGAAACGGTTTGAACAAAACTATACTAAATATGAACGCACAAATTATGCTGGTGTCGTCGAAAACTGGAAAAAACATTGCCATCAATTCGGTGAACATATCATCGTTAAACAACCGGTTATAGAAGAAACCGGTGTATTTCACGACGTCAGTAACGAGGGTTACCTGGTGTATAAAACCCGGGCTGGTAAATTAAAAAAGCTCATTGCAGGTTTTATAATGAGAAAGAATAAAAATGCTGCTAACGATTGATATCGGCAATACGCATACAGTGATTGGTTTATTCAAAGGGAAGGAACTGCTTGACCACTGGCGGGTATCTTCTAATTTAGCGCGCAC
>JARRPN010000107.1:11589-15400 GCA_037382875.1 Calditrichaceae bacterium
TCGAAAAATACGGCAAGCCTCTGATTATTATCGATTTTGGTACCGCTACAACATTCGACTGTATGGATGCCAATGGCGATTATGTAGGTGGGCTGATTTCCCCTGGGATCGATACTTCTATTAAAGCTCTGCATTTAAAAGCAGCAAAATTACCGATTGTTGAACTAAGTTTTCCTAAACAGCTTATTGGTAAGACTACTGAGAAAAGTATTCAAAGCGGCGTATTGAATGGTTCGATTTTTATGATTGAAGGATTAATCAAAGAATTGAAAAAGGAATTGGGAAATAATACCAAAGTGGTAGTAACAGGCGGATTATCTAAAAAATTCGCAAAACGTACCGATGTAATAGATTTTATTGATCCTTACTTAAGTCTTGACGGTATTGTATCGATTTATAATATGAACATATCTAATAAGGCTTAAATTACTGGCGAGAAAATGATCTATAAAGAAAAAATATTAATACTTCATCGCAATTCACTTATCCAGGAAAAGATCGCATCATATCTCCGCGAAAATGATTTTTCTGTTATTATAGCCAGCAATATTGAAAATGCCTATAATCTCACCAAATCCATGAAACCCGATTTAATTTTATGGGGCGAATCATTATCTGCAAATGCTAAACAGATATTACTTAAAATAAAAGCGACGCGAGTCGGTTCAATAATTCCGGTGATTGCATTAATGCCGGATATGGAGCTGTTTGATAGGATCGAAGTGGAAAAGTACGGCATTAATGATGTAACCGATACACTGCCGAACTTTGCTGAATTAAAACTTAAAATTCGCTTCCTGCTGGCAAACAGAAATAAAATGAAAATGTATGAAGAGGAAGTTGAGAGGCTGCAAAATATTTCCGCCCTTCAATATAACTTAATTCGCACACAGGACGTTACCCGTATATGCGAACTTGTCAGTGAATATATTTTCCAGACCTATCAACCCGATACATTTGTAATTCTGGTTTATAATCATGAAACAAATGATTATGATTATAAAAATGTTTTGTTTATAAGACCAGAACAGAAAAATTTAAGAGAAACTATCTTAAAATTACCGATTTGGAAAGATTATTTTATATCTCAATCCGAAATCGATGCAAGCCGAATTGCGGATGATTCAATTATAAAAGTATTTAATGCAAGTGATTTTAAATCGGATGTTTATTATCAGTTTCCATTAAGAAGTTCCGGAAGGCAAATTGGCGTTATGATTGCGGGATTTGATATCAGCCTTGATCTAAGCAAGGAAAAATTTAATGAGATATCAATTTTGACTTATTCCCTGGCGAGCAGGGTATTTAATATGCGCAGTGTTCAACCGCAAAGAGCACTCACGCGGGACGACCCCACAGAGCTTTCAACATTATTCCAGCGCCTTAGTGAGGACGAGGTATCCAATTATCTTTGCCGTCAATTGCTGGAAACGTTAAAAGCAGATGCATCCATATATCTGAATTATAATGAAGGTTTTCGATTTTTATATCCGCAGTATTGTTATAAAGTAGGTGACGATAAAAACCTTTTTGAAAATGAAAAACCACCCGTCATGCTGTTAAAAGATTTTCCCACTCTGGAACAGTTTATAAGTTCGAAACAGTCCAGTAGTCAATTTAGTTTGCGTGGAAATGATCATAAAGATTTTTTACAACTCACGGATATGGCCGGTGGGAAATATCGATCACTGCTTTTATTCGCAATAAAAATCGGCAATGAAATTAAGGGATTCTTTGCCCTTGCCATTGAGAATGGTCTAAAACGATTCAGCCAGGCTGAAATTGCTGATGCGGAACAGATGATTCAAAAAGCTACTAATGTTTTGATTGAAAGTCGTGTTATTCGCCAGGCACAAAAAACAATCAAGCAACTGGATCGGATTTTTGAATTGAGTAAACAATTATCTCTGGAAACCGAGATTGATGAGTTATTGAAACAAATTGCCAATGCAATTCGCAAAACACTTGGCTGGAATATTGTTATTCTTGATAGACGGGAAGTCTATTCATCAGTATATCAGAATGTATGTTATCTCGGTATTGAAGAAGATAAATATAAAGCACTCAGACAGGAATATCCGAACTCCATGTATCCGTCGCTAACAAGCAACAGTCATAAATTGAGCAATTCTTATTTTTACACGAAAAATTTGTCTGAAGATGCAATGAATGGAAAAGACCGTCGGGCATTTATGCTTTCGCTAGGTAAAGAATGGCATGATGAAGACTGGATCTTTATTCCAATAAAAAGCCGCGGAAGAGAGCTTGGCGTGATTTCAGTAAACGATCCGGTGGAACGTATCCGTCCAACGGAGGATAAAGTCCGTAGTTTGGAATACTTTGCCAACCAGGCTGCTGTAGCTTTAGAAAATGCTGCATTGTATGATAATCTCCGTGACTCTGAGAACAAATATCGTTTATTAGCTGAAACCATAGTCATGGGTTTGATTACCTGTGATACCTCCGGCAGGATTATTTATGTAAATGAAAGCTTAACGAAAATGCTGCGCTTCGGTATGAGTGAAAGCTTGATTGATCAAAATATATTTGATTTATCTTCTTCCACCACACGAAACGATTTTGAAAAAGAAGTCATAAGGCTTTTCAAAAAAGATAAACAGTTGGCAAAAACCAAAAGTATACAGGAAGATGGGGGTATAGTCATTGAGCTATTAGCCAATGATAATCATTATATCCCTTTTAAGATATATCTTACAGAATATAAACAGCCTGGAACCAAAGCAGGATTTTTAGGTGTACTTGCTGATTTACGACAGCAACGACGTCTTGAACGCTTAAAAGCAGATTTTAATTCGATGATTGTGCATGACCTTAGATCACCATTAAATATAATCCAGGGTTATATTGATATCATCCGAAATAATATTGTTGGGACTATTTCGGATGAACAGTCAGAACTGTTGTTTATCGCTAAGGAAAATGTAGATAAAATCCTTAAGTTGATTGACAATTTTCTCACCGCATCCAAATTGGAAGCTGGCAAATTTGCTGTCGATAAAGAAATTGATTCCATTAATTCTCTGGTTGAAGCAGTATTTGAGCATCATCAAGTCTTAGCGGAAAAAAAGGATATTCAAATGAGTATCAAACTGGATCCGGATATTGAATTGATGAAATTCGATAAAATGCGCATAGAGCAGGTTTTGTCTAATTACCTCAGTAATGCCATTAAGTTTACCAGTAAAAACGGAACGATTGAAATTAGCAGCACACTGGTCAAAAAAGAAAATGAGTTGACCGGTGATCAAATATTGAATGTTCAGGTCGCGGTAAAAGATTCTGGCGTTGGTATTCCAGTTGAAGAACAATCAAAAGTATTTAGCAAGTATGAGCAGACCGAGGCAGGTAAAGATGCATCTTTAAAAGGGACGGGATTAGGTCTGGCCATATGTAAAGAGATCATCTCGCTGCATAATGGTGAAGTATGGGTCGAAAGTAATCCGGGAGAGGGTAGCACATTCTTTTTTAGCCTGCCTGTCGATATGGATTAATATCAATTTTTTCTCATGGCAAAGAAAAGTAATAATTCCACGCCTTTGATGGAACAGTATTTAAGTATCAAGGCGGATCATAAAGATGTATTACTATTATATCGTATGGGGGATTTTTATGAAACCTTCTACGATGACGCTAAAATTCTAGCCAAAACTTTAGGTATTGCTTTGACAAAGCGAGCGCATGGTAAATCAGCTGATGTTCCTTTGGCTGGATTTCCCTATCATGCACTTGATAATTATCTTCCAAAATTACTCAATGCCGGTTTGCGTGTTGCCATTTGTGAACAGGTAGA
>JARRPN010000108.1:0-3784 GCA_037382875.1 Calditrichaceae bacterium
ACATTAGCGGCAAGAAAGGGCAGTTATATTTACTTTATCAACAGTCTATTTATATTATACAAAGAAACCGTAAATATGGTATTATGAAAACGATGAGATTAATAAATATCTTAATTTGGTTTTGTATTCTTGTTAACTATGCTATGCCTCAATCAGGTCTTTTTATTAATGAATTTATGGCGAGTAACTTAAACTGGATTGCAGACAATGATGAGGATTATGAAGACTGGATTGAGATTTATAATCCAAATGATAGTTCACTGAATCTGGCAGGTTTTTATATCACAGATAATATATAGAATTTCATTAATTGATATTTTGCATACATTCTAAAGTATAAACTCAGTTATAAAAATTGCGCTTGCAATAAAATAGATACAACGATTAAAAAAATCAATTTAGAATAAAAATAGTAGAGTTTATTATCAAAAACTATCGATTTACTGATTAAGTATTTGAAAGGTAGATTTGTTTTTTTCTTCTTTTCGTTTTTTGCCCAACTCAGGTATAAAACTGCCAAATCCCTGATTACAATTACGACAGATATCGATACTTTTACGGTTATTATTTAATCGATTTCGAAATGCAGAAAATTTTTGTCCTAACCAAATTTTATTTATTTCATTAACATCATTAATGTTTCCCATATCATATTTGCCGTTTTTATCAAAACAACAGGGCACCATTGTACCATCCCAGTTAATTAGAGTTGATAGCCAGGGACGCGGGCAGGACTTTTTATTATTCATTTTAACTTCAAAATTTTCTCCGTCAAAATCATAACGCCGGTATTTATCATTCACAGGAAGCCATTGTTTGGCCTCATCCAGAGAGCGGACTTCAATATTTTTAATTAATAATCGATCTACCCCTATTTCTTTAGCTAACTTTTTTACATCCGGGATTTCACTTTCATTATGTTTCATTACAAGAAATTGAAGTGCAATCAAAGGTGTTTTTGATTTTCGTTCACGTTTGATTTCCATGAACCGTTTAAGATTAGTAATAACTTTATCCAGATTTCCTTTAACACGATATGTTTCATAGGATTCCTGTGTCACACCATCCAGTGAAACAATCATACTATCCAGGCCGGAATCGATTGTCTGATGGATTATTTCATCGGAAAAATAATGAGCATTAGTACTGGTAGTGCAATAGATATTTTTGGATTTAGCAAATTTAACAAAATCTAAAAAATGCTGATTGATATAAGGTTCGCCCTGATGATAAAGTAACAGGAAAAATAAATCATCACCCATTTTATTGATAATATTTTCAAATGTTTCAAGTGACATTTTACCATTAGCACGTTCCATTTCGCCGGAACCGGTTGTACAAAGCGGACATCTTAGATTACAGATATTTGTTGGTTCAATTGTCAGTATAGTCGGTCGACCCCAAATGATATTTCTACCTAGAACAGTTGATAACAAAAATGAGAAAGCTGTCTTAATTAAATTAACAGTGCGTCTTAATGTGAGCGACCGAATTAAATTGCTTAAAATGAGTTCATTCATCAATAGATCTATATCAGGAATACTTTTATTGTTTATTTTGTATTAACGATTGTGAAAGTTAAAAGATTTCATAATAGTTTGCAAAAGCGACTCAGCTGACAAGTACAATAATTACAAACCGGTTAATTATTTTTGATTTATAAAAAAATATGTTAAATTCACGACCTTATTCATCTCTTATGAAAGGAGAAAACATGAAAAGACTAATAACTATATCACTTATGATGGTACTGACGTTCACATTTCTTTTAAACTGCACTCCAAAGGAAGGACCAGCACCACTTATTCCGATGAAAGATTTTTTCAAAAATCCTACAAAGGCTTCGTTTAAACTATCCCCTGATGGTGAATATCTTGCTTTTATGCAGCCTTGGGAAAATAGAATGAATGTGTATGTACAAAAAATTGGAGAGGATAAAGAAACTCGGATTACCTCTGCTACAGAACGTGACATTGCAGGTTTTATCTGGGCAGGTAATGATCGTATCGCTTATGTTCAGGATAAAGGAGGTAACGAAAATTTCCATTTATTTGCCGTGAATATTGATGGATCAGACTTGAAAGAATTAACTCCGTTTGAAGGTGTACGGGTTTCTATAGTTGATGATCTGGAAGATGAAGATGAGTTTATGTTAATTGGAATGAATAAAAGAGATCCGCGTGTTTTTGATGTATATCGAATCAATATTGTCAGCGGTGAGATGGAAATGATAGCGGAAAATCCCGGTAATGTAGTAGGCTGGCAAACAGATAACGATGGTAAATTGAGAATTGCAATTACTACAGATGGTGTGAACAACAGTATTTTATATCGTGATAAGGAATCTGATCCTTTCAAAACGGTACTCACAACTGATTTTAGAGAAACACTTGAACCACTCTTTTTTACATTTGATAATCAATACATTTATGCCTCATCTAATTTAGGACGCGATAAACAAGTTATTGTAAAATATGATGTTGCCAATGCTAAAGAAATGGAAGTTTTATATCAGCACCCTGATGTGGATGTGTCCAATTTACTTCGTTCAAAAAAACGAAAAGTGATTACAGGCGTTATGTTTGTAACTGATAAACGTCATTATCATTTCTTTGATGAAGAAAGGAAAAACCTTCAGAAAACACTTCAACAAAAATTACCGAATTATGAAGTTGTTATAACCAGTATGAATAAAGACGAAAACAAAATCATGGTGAGGACCTATAGTGATAAAACTTTAGGTGCATACTATTTTTATAATACTGAAACAGGTGAATTTAAAAAACTGGTTGAAATCAGCCCCTGGTTAAATGAAGATTACATGGCTGATATGCAACCAATCAAATACGAAACAAGAGACGGACTTACCATACACGGATATTTAACCCTGCCTAAGGGTGTTGAAGCTAAAAATCTACCTGCTGTGGTACATCCGCATGGTGGACCCTGGGCACGTGATAATTGGGGATTTAATCCTGAGGTGCAGTTCTTGGCCAATAGAGGATATGCAGTGCTTCAAATGAATTTCCGTGGCTCAACCGGTTATGGTCGTGAATTCTGGGAAATCAGTTTTAAGGAATGGGGCAAATCCATGCAGGATGACATCACTGATGGCGTTAAATGGTTGATTAATCAGGGTATGGTGGATTCCACACGAATTGGTATTTATGGCGGCTCTTATGGTGGATATGCTGTTTTAGCCGGTTTGACTTTTACGCCCGATCTTTATGCCTGTGGTGTAGATTATGTGGGCGTTTCTAATATTTTTACATTACTGCAGACAATTCCACCCTATTGGGAGCCGATGCGTGAAATGTTTTATGCTATGGTAGGTAATCCCGATCAGGATTCACTCTTACTAAAAGCAGCTTCACCTTTGTTCCATGCTGATAAAATAAAAGCTCCCTTATTTGTTGCTCAGGGTGCTAATGATCCTCGGGTTAAACAAGCTGAGTCTGATCAGATAGTTAATGCTTTGAAAGAACGCGGCATTGATGTGCCATACATGGTTAAGAATAATGAAGGACATGGTTTTCGAAATGAAGAAAACCGGTTTGATTTTTATGGTGAAATGGAAAAATTTCTTGGCCAGCATCTTGGCGGCAAAGTGATGAAAACTGCGGAATAAATATATTATTATTGATACCCCTTCCACATTCCCGGAAGGGGTATTTTTTTGTTAGAACTTTCAATTTACATATATGCAGGTGATATTGAATTTGGATATTATCACAATTCTCTTCATTTCTTTTAGTATTTTTTATATCTCAGTTATTATTTGGGT
>JARRPN010000108.1:3873-4639 GCA_037382875.1 Calditrichaceae bacterium
ATCCATTGTAATTGCTGCGCGCAACGAAGAGAAACGTATACTACCGACACTCTACTCATTAGAAAAATTGACTTATCCAAAGGAAAATTTTGAAATCATTTTTGTAGATGATGATTCAACCGATAATACTATTGATATTATTGAATCCTTTGTACAAAGACATGATCATTGGAAACTGATCAGATTACAAAGGGAAGAATCTGAACTACGTGGTAAGAAACGCGCTCTGAATGAAGCCATTAATCAATCAAAATATGATATTATTTTTACTACCGATGCGGATTGTATCATCCCGCCTTCCTGGCTGCAAAAAATGAGTGCATATTTTACTGATGATATCAATATGGTACTCGGCCACTCACCGCTTGTTTCGCGTAAAGGTCTATGGTATAAAATACTGGAATTCGACAACCTGTTCTCAGCTATCAGTGGTTCGGCACCTGCTAAAATGGGCTTTGCCCTTTCCAGTGTAGGACGTAATTTAGCCTATCGTAAATCTATCTATGAATCCATTGGTGGATTTAGATCCTTAAAAAAATTCAGAAGTGGTGATGATGTTCATTTGACAGAACGCTTTCGTGTTAAAAATAATAAGGCCATTGATTATTGCGCTGATCCGGATACATTTGTCACGACTATCCCACCTTCAACAAAAAGAGATATATTCCATCAACAAATCAGAAAAAACAGTAAGACGCTGAAGAAGAGCTGGCCGACGGTTTTCTTTTCTATTGGATTGTTTATATTCTATGCGCTGTTTTTGACC
>JARRPN010000108.1:4670-18240 GCA_037382875.1 Calditrichaceae bacterium
TTATCTTTTTCCATTACAGATTTTCTATCCTCTGTATCTTTTATTTTTCAGTTTCTTTGGTGTGTTGCAATTATACGAATGGAAAAAATAGAATAATAATATTTCTATTTTAATCCATTAATTTTATTTTTTTCAAAATAAATCGCTTGGCAATGTCCCGTCAAATTGGCTAAATTCAACCTGCTTATTTAGCATCGATCAGGATTTATTAAATACATATGAAAGAATTTATTAAAAAACGTGTTTCCTTCTTGTTTAAATACATTGTAGGCTTTGTCCTATTATTCTGGATATTAGCCAGAGTAGATCGGGCTGAGATGATTGATGCTATTTCTAATATACATTTTTTGGTGTTGATTTCTTTGTTTGGGCTTGCGGTTGTAAATCTTGGTGTGCAGTTTTTTCGCTGGAAATATCTGGTGGAAAGTCACTCGGACCATTATAATAAAAGAGATTTACTACCTTCGTTTTTTGCAGGATTTGCTTTTCGAATGCTGATTCCCGGAGGTCATGCAGAAATTACAAAAGTATTTTTATTACCGGGTAAAAAACGAGGTAAGGTAGTTGCCTTCGGTATCGAAAAATATTTTCAAACTTATATCAAATTAATATTAGTACTCATAACTATACCATTAGTTTTTCCAGAATATCGATTGGTTTTATGGCTTATGGCAGGTATTATTATATGCAGTTATTTTTTTCTTCCGCTAATATTTAAACATTCATTAATGAAAAAAATGCAGGAGAAAACGGTTAACTACCACAAAATTTTTATTTTTACACTATTATATTCAATAGCCATATTTATACTACTTATTTATCAGTATTATGTTTTATTGAATGATTTTAATGCTATTGATTTTTTGGATACAAGTATTTCAGTAATCTTTATCTGGGGTTCCGGTTTAATACCAATATCGATTTCCGGTCTGGGCGTACGTGAGAATCTGGCTGCATTCTTTCTGGCAAAATACGGGGTGCCGCCTTATGCGGCTGTTGGAGCTTCATTATTTATCTTCTTTATCAATGCAATTGTTCCCGCATTGATCGGATTATATTTTATTATTAAGCGACGCAAAGATTTGCGGGATGCCGAGGGTACAATCAAATCAATAACTAAAACGATTTATCAGGCCGGCAAACAAAAATTAAATGGTAAACGTTCTTCGGCTCAAAAACCAGCTGAAGAATAATTTCCCTTTTTTCTTATATTTGAATATTTTTAAACACCTTTATGTTATATGGAAAAACAATTGAACTAAAAAGATGCCAAAATTTTTTAAAATACTTGATAAATTAACCATGTCAATTCTGCCATTTAAGTCAGCAATCCGATCTTTTTTCATCTTCGACGTTGCTTATACACCGAAACGGATTTGGAATTATATCAAAGTATTAGTTTCCATGCATTTATCCAGGATGTTAAAAAAACAGATTATATGGGGATTTCCGCCTCTACTTATGGTTGAGCCGACCAATATATGTAACTTAAAATGCCCTATGTGCCCATCCGGCAATGGTGATATGGCCCGTCCTCGCGGCAAGCTTGATCTGGAAAATTTTAAAAAAGTAATGGATGATGTTGGAGAATATATTTATCAGGTTCAGTTCTGGAATCAGGGAGAGCCTTTTATTAATAAATTATTTCTAGATATGGTCCGATACGCTAAAACAAAAGGAGTGATGACACAAACATCCACAAATGGCCATTATATAAGAACGGATGCAATAGCGGAAGAAGTTGTTAATTCTGGCTTGGATCAAATCATTTTCTCGATGGATGGTACCAATCAGGAAACCTATGAGAAGTACAGGGTAGGTGGTGATTATAATCTAGTTATTGAAACGTTGGGACGTCTTTCAAGGGCGAAAGGTAAATTAAAAAGTAAAACGCCTTTAATCGAACTCCAATTTTTAGTATTTAAACACAATCAATCAGAAATTGACACCCTGATTCAGATTGCTAAAAATCATAAAGTAAACCGGATTGCTTTTAAATCGGTACAAGTTTATTCTGCCGATCAGGCACAAGAATTTCTACCTGAAAATGCTAATCTATCCCGCTATAATCATGAAGGGAAAAAGGTTGAATTAAAGTGGGAAATAGAAAACTGGTGCAGAAGACTCTGGATGAATTCGACCATTAACTGGGATGGCTCTGTGAGTCCATGTTGTTTCGATAAAGATGCTGATTATGCTTTTGGCAATATTTTTGACAATCAGGCGACATTTAGCGATATTTGGCGGAATCAGAAATACATGAAATTTCGAAAAACGGTGATGAATAACCGAAAAGGCATTGGAATGTGTACCAACTGCACAGAAGGCATGAAAGAACCCTATGCTCGAATTGTTGAACTCGATGATTTATAAAAATGCTAATTTGTAGATTTATGTATTTCTTGTTGTGATTTTGTGGTTCCCCGATTTGAACCAATTCATTAATCATATTTTAATCAGGTTATAAAGTTATAACTGATTTAAATATCTCAACTTAAAATCAGGATATTATTACGAACATGGATCTTGAACGATTTAAATCATTAGCTAAGCCTAAACACATTATACCCGTATACAGGAAGTATAATGCTGATTTTATTACTCCGGTGATGGCTTATTTGAAAATGCGGGAAAAGGGTAAGTATTCTTTTCTATTGGAAAGTGTGGTTCGAGGAGAAGAATTAGGACGATATTCATTCTTAGGACAGGCGCCCTATCTGATTCAGAAATATAAAGATGGAAAAACATTGACCATCGCGGGATCGAAAAATCAGAAACATGATCAAAACTATTTTTCTGTGCTTGGCAAACAATTAAAAGAATATCAGATGATAACGATTCCGGAATTGCCTGATTTTACCTGCGGCGCTGTGGGATTTATTGGCTATGAGATGATCGGTTTAATCGAAAAAATGCCGGAAAATAAAACCGATGTAATACATAACGATGATGCGCTGATGGCCTTTTATGATCGTTTAATTGCATTTGATCATTTGAAAAATGAAGTTATTGTAATAGCCAATGTTTTTATAGATGGAGACAGCGATTTGGAACAGCTCTATGATGAAGCATTGCACCGGCTGGATACACTCAGAGAAAAACTGAACCGGCCATTGCAGGTTGAACATGATTTCAAAGTGGATTGGGAAAGAGAACAATCCAATTTTAAAAAAGAAGATTTTAAATTGGCTGTAGAAAAAATCAAAGAGTACATTTTTGCTGGGGACATTTTCCAGGGTGTTATTTCTCAACGATTCAGTGTATCTTATCAGGGTGATCCATTCCAGGTATACCGGGCGTTGAGAAATATTAATCCTTCACCGTATATGTTTTATCTGGATTTCCGGGATTATCAGGCTATTGGTTCCTCACCCGAGCCGCTGATCCGTGCTCATGATAGAAATCTGGAAGTTATTCCCATAGCCGGTACGCGTCATCGTCATGAAAATCCAGAAAAAGATAAAGCACTTGCAGAAGATTTGCTGAATGATCCGAAAGAGCTGGCCGAACATGTTATGCTAGTGGATCTGGCCCGGAATGATATCGGACGTATTGCTGAGTACGGCACTGTTAAAGTCCACGACTTTAAAACCATTCAGCGTTATTCTCATGTGATGCATATTATTTCACGTGTGGTGGGAAAATTAAAAGCCGGCTACTCTGTGATCGATGCATTTAAATCGGCTTTTCCTGCCGGAACTGTATCCGGGGCGCCAAAAATAAGAGCAATGGAAATCCTCAACGAACTGGAACCGGAAAAACGGGGCATTTATTCGGGTGCTGTGGGCTATTTTGATTTTCGGGGCAATATGGATATGTGTATAGCTATCAGAACACTGGTCGCCAATAAAGAACGGCTTTTCTATCAGGCTGGGGCTGGTATTGTAGCAGATAGCAATCCGGAAAATGAATATCAGGAAACAGTCAATAAAACTGGGGCATTAAGGCGTGCGATTCAGGAAGCGGATGGAGGGATCAATGATCTTATTTATCGATAATTATGATTCATTCACCTATAACCTTGTAGATTTATTGGGTAAAATGGAGCCGGATCTAAAAGTTGTTCGCAATGATGAAATTCCGTTGGAAAAAATTGCTGAAATAAAACCAGAAGGTATTGTTATCTCACCGGGGCCGGGTAGACCGGAAGACGCTGGTATTTCGATGGACACTATAAAAAAGTACGGGCCGGAAATTCCAGTTTTGGGTATTTGTTTAGGACATCAGTCCATTGGACAAATATATGGTGGCAAGGTAATTCGGGCTGATTACCCAGTGCACGGAAAAACATCAAAGGTGAAACATACCGGACATTTTGTTTTTAACAATATAGAATCTCCATTCGAGGCGACTCGTTATCATTCGCTCATCGTCGAGAAAAAATCACTGCCAGAGAATCTGGAAATAATCGCCGAAACCGAAGAAGGTGTTATTATGGGATTACAACATAAGCAGTACCCGATTATGGGGCTGCAGTTTCATCCGGAATCCATATTGACTCCACAGGGCGAACAGATGCTGGCCAATTGGTTAGATAAATTAAAGAACAATTGAAAGGAGCTTCAGTTGTTTAAAAATTATCTTGAAAAAATATCAGACAACGAAAACTTAACAAGAAAAGAAGCAGCTGATGCTTTGGAATGTATTATTCGTGAAGAACCATCGGCTACTGAAATTGGAGCATTTTTAGTAGGTCTTCGTGTAAAAGGCGAGGCTGTTGAAGAATTAAGCGGATTTGTGGATACCATGGAAAAGCATATGGTTCGTGTTGATCTGCAGGATAAAAATGCTATTGACGTTTGCGGAACCGGAGGGGACGGTAAACATTCTTTTAATGTATCCACCACAGTGGGATTTGTGGCAGCGGCTGCAGGAATTCCCGTGGCCAAACATGGTAACCGTTCCGTATCCAGTAAATCAGGCTCGGCCGATGTATTGGAACATCTGGGTGCTAAAATTGACTTAACTCCTGAGTACACCAAACGCTGTGTAGACGAAATCGGAATAGGATTTTTCTTTGCTCCTCTATACCATCCGGCTATGAAAGTGATAGTACCCCATCGTAAGAGTTTAGGCATTCGTACATTTTTTAATATGCTTGGACCATTGCTGAATCCGGCTGCTGTAAAGCGGCAATTAATCGGTACTTTTAATCTTGAAGCGGCACAGAAAATAGCAGAAGTGTTACAGATGCGAGGAAGTGTTAAAGCCTGCACGGTTTATAGTTCCGATGGTTTTGATGAAGTGTCCCCGTTTGATTTTTCCCATGTTTTTGAGGTTGATGCGTCAAAAAATGGAATAACCGAGCATCAGTTTAATCCGCCTGAGTTTGAAAATGCATCTCAAAAAATTGCAGGTGGCGAAAGTGCAGAAAATGTTGAGATTATAAAAAAAGTATTAAGCGGAAAGAAGGGATCGGAGTATCAGATTATATCACTTAACGCTGGTTTTTCAATTTATGTCGGCGGTAAAGCTGATTCCATTGAACAGGGTATTGTTATGGCCAAAGAACTGATTGACAAAGGTGCTGCGATGAAAAAGATGAATGAATATATCGAGTTTACCAATAAAATCTGAGATTTGGACGATGACTATCCTGGATGAGATTGTAGAATATAAACGCGATGTAGTTACTGAGGCACAGAAGAATAGTTCAATTGATGAATTGAAAGATCAAATCGATTTCTCGAATCCTTCGCGTAGTTTGCTGGCTAATATGTTCGGGAATAACGGTTTTCATTTCATCTGTGAAGTAAAAAAGGCCTCACCATCCAAAGGAATTATCCAACCCGATTTCAATCCGACTGCGCAGGCAAAATTATATGAAGAGGGTGGTGCATCGGCTATCTCTGTTTTAACCGATGAGAAATATTTTATGGGCAGTCTGGATTACCTGAAGGCTATCAAAAAGACTGTTCAATTGCCGGTGCTGCGAAAAGATTTTATTATCGATAAATACCAGATATATGAATCCAAAGCTGCCGGTGCTGATTTGATTTTGCTTATTGCAAGAATCTTGTCCAGAGAACAGCTAAGTGAATATTATGAACTTGCCAGAAAACTCAGTCTTGAGGTACTCATCGAAATTGCCAATTTAGATGATATTGATAAAATTCCGGGTAATCCGGACAAAGCAATATTAGGAATTAACAATCGTAATTTGCATACATTTGAAGTCAGTCTGAAGAATTCAATCAATATAAAACCAAGTTTGCCTGATGGAGTTCCCGTCATCAGTGAAAGCGGTATTCATAATGCAGACGATTGTAAATTATTATTTGATCATGGATTTCGCGGTGGGTATCACTAACCTGGATGATGCACTAATAACATTGGAAATTGGGGCTCACTGGCTTGGCTTTAATTTTTACCCGGAAAGTCCGCGTTATGTAGAACCTTCAAAAGCTGCATCAATTATTGAAGAGATTAAAGGATTGGTGCATTGTGTTGGAATCCTGGTTCGGCCTACACTGAAAGACGTGCAGGATACTATTAAAAAGACCAATGTGGATCGAATTCAGATTTACCAGCCGCAGGATTTTGATGATCTGTCCAAACTGGATGTACCTGCCATTATTTGTTACCAGGTGGATCCGGATAAATCCCAAAAATATGATTTTATCGGTGCGGATATGATTTTACTTGACAGTTATTCGAAAACTCTGACTGGTGGTACTGGGAAGACATTCAACTGGTCTTTAATTCCGGAAAGTCTTCCTCGGGAAAAACTGGTTCTGGCAGGGGGCATTACGGTTGAGAATATTGGCGAAGCTTTACGAACAGTCAACCCATCTGTAATCGATGTTGCCAGTGGATCAGAAAAGGAACCGGGTGTTAAAGATTATAAAAAAATAAAAGACTTAATGAACGAAGTGTATTTATATCATCATGAGCAATCCAAAAACGAATCCTGAGAAAAAAGGTTATTTTGGTCCCTATGGCGGACAGTTTATTCCTGAAACATTACGTCCTGCCTTATTACAGCTAGAGGAAGCATACGAGGCATTTAAAAATACAAAAGAATTTCAGGATAAATTTAAATGGGAATTGAAGGAGTATGTGGGCCGTCCTACCCCATTATATTTTGCTGCCAATCTAACCCGGCACTATGAGGGTGGAAAAATCTATCTCAAACGGGAAGATCTAAATCATACCGGAGCGCATAAAATTAATAATGCGATTGGGCAGATATTGTTGGCCCAGTTTATGAATAAAAAACGAATTATTGCTGAAACCGGTGCAGGACAGCATGGTGTGGCTACAGCAACCGTAGCGGCACGAGCCGGACTGGAATGTGTGGTTTACATGGGCGCCGAAGACATGGAACGTCAATATCCGAATGTTCAGCGTATGCGGATGCTTGGTGCTACCGTTGAGCCGGTACATTCAGGGACAGCAACCTTAAAAGACGCCACCAATGAGGCGCTTCGTGACTGGCTGAAAAATGTTGAGCATACTCATTATATTATTGGTTCAGCTGTTGGACCTTATCCTTTTCCGATGATCGTCCGTGATTTTCAAAAAATTATTGGTGAAGAAACAAGAGAACAAATCAGGGAAATGGCAAATCGCATGCCTGATTATATCCTGGCCTGTGTAGGCGGTGGCAGTAATGCCATTGGTATTTTCTATCCATTTCTAAAGGACAAAGAAGTTAAATTAGTTGGTATTGAAGCATCGGGAAAAGGCATTGAGAGTGGCGAACACTCAGCTACACTGAGCAGAGGAGCAGCCGGTGTGTTTCATGGAATGCGAACCTATTTATTACAGGATGTTGAAGGGCAGGTACAGTTGCCGTATTCACTTTCTGCTGGGCTGGATTATCCAGGCGTGGGGCCGGAACATAGTTTTCTAAAAGATCAGCAGCGGGTGGATTATGTGTATGCGGATGATCAGCAGGCGTTAGATGCAGCCAAATTGCTCACAAGACTGGAAGGAATCATTCCGGCACTGGAAAGCGCGCACGCTCTGGCCTATCTTGAGGAATTGATGCCCAAAACAGAGAGCAATGACATTGTAGTAATAAATCTTAGCGGCCGTGGCGATAAGGATATGAATATCTATTCGGAACATTTGAAATAGTCTATACCAATCCACCCCTAGACCCTCCCGTGGAGTGGATTAAGAAGAGGGTAATTAATCAAAATTAGATAGAAAAAACGTAATATGAGCAAACGATTAAATAGCTTATTAACTGAAAAAAATGCAGTCGGTGAGAAATTATTATCCATCTATGTAACAGCCGGGTTTCCTGAAAAAGATGCCACTGCAGATATTATCTTTTCCCTAATTGAGGGCGGTGTGGATTTTATTGAACTGGGCATGCCTTTTTCCGATCCAATTGCTGATGGTCCTGTTATTCAGAATGCTTCCCAAAAGGCATTGGATAACGGCATTACCATGAATGAAATTTTTGATGTGGTTCAAACCGTTCGTCAAAAAAGTGATATTCCTATTTTGTTGATGGGTTATACTAATCCGATAATCCGGTATGGATTAGATGCCTTTATTAAAAAGGCAGCGGAAGTAAAGGTTGATGGTTTTATTTTACCAGACTGGCCGTTGGAAGAAAGTATCGAATATATTGATTTGTTAAAAAAGAATGATCTGGATTTAATTCATCTAATAGCACCCAATACACCAAAAGATCGGATTAATCAAATTGATGAAATAAGCACATCTTTTGTATATTGTGTGGCTTATACTGGTGTAACTGGATTGAAAAGTCAAATCACAGACGATACCAAGACATTTTTAAATTACTTAAAATTAAATTTAAAACATACGTTTATTGTGGGTTTTGGTGTTAAAACACATAAAGATTTCAAAAACTATACTCGATATGCCAATGGCGTTATTGTGGGTACCCGATTTATCCAGTTATTGGAAGATACATCCAAAGAGCAAAGAAGAAATGCCATACATCATTTTGTGAAATCCTTAAGGAATTAGTATATATTATTTTTTTGGATTATCCTTTATTCTTTGTTTGATTAGAGTATACGCCTCTTCAGGATCGTATTTCTCGGCAAGTAAGTCCTCAGTTTGGCAGCCAATTTTATCTACCAATAAATCATAACTATAATCTATTTTATAATACTCCATAACATCTCTTCCCGGATGACTGAGCATATGGGCATGTATTTTTTTGATATCCAATCTGACTAATAATAAAGCAGCTGCCCGGCCAACAATTTTATCGCGTACCTGCAATAAATGATATTTCAGCTCTTTACCTTTTACTGCTTTTTCAAATTCAAATATGGGATGCAGCCAGTGACTGTTACTATTAAAAATCAGTTCATCATCCTGATAGACTTCGAAATTTACCATTCTGTTATCCATTATAAAATATGACTAATTTCAATTTAAGCAGAAATAAAAATCCCGGCAAATTACTTATTTATTTCTTTTTCTTCTTTTTTGGTTTTGGCATGGGTAGTTCATTAGCTGTAATTCGTACTAATTGACTAAGCCATTCATGTTCATCTATCTTGTCTTCAATTAGAAAAGAATTCTTTGCGCCAGGATAGGGTGGTGCTTCAACCGGATCGCCGATAAAGGCTCGGCCCGCTTCGGTTGGTTTAATAAATAATTGATTGTCGCATATTAATGCCGTCACTTTACCATCACAATAAACGGCATATTCACCAAACATTTTTCGATATGTAATTTCGCCAGCATTTTCTATTTGATCAACGATGTATTCTACAAAACTTAGATCTGATGCCATGAAAAATTCCTATGTATTTGTTAATAGCAAAATATAAAAAGGATACCTAAATAAAATATAATTTGGCATCCTTACCTATCAAAATCCAGAATTAATCAGAAAAGACCGACGATCTCCCCCTTCTCATCCAGATCAATTTCCATGGCGGCAGGTTTTTTAGGCAAACCGGGCATGGTCATTATTTCACCTGTGTAAACAACAACAAATCCAGCTCCGGCTGAAACCTTGGCATTAGTAACTGTGATGACAAAATCAGTTGGTCGACCCGGAATTTTAGGATTATCAGAAAACGACGACGGCGTTTTGGCAATACAAATCGGTAGATTGCCATATCCCAGTTTTTCGATTTGAGCGATAGCTTTCTTTGCAACTGTAGTCAATTCCAGTCCGGAAGCACCATATATTTTCTTGGCTACAGTTTCAATTTTTTCTATAACCGGTGACTCCGTATCATAAATGAATTTTATTTGTCCAGATTGCTTACACATCTCTACCAGTTTCTCAGCGAGTTCAGGGCCACCGGCACTTCCGGATTCTCGGTAATCGGTGATTACAGCTTCAAGATTATGATCTGCACAAACTTTTTTGATATGTTGTACTTCTTCATCGGTATCATCAGCAAAGCGGTTTATGGAAATAATTACAGGAATATTGAACTGGCCAATATTTTCAGCGTGTTTTACAATATTCTCAATCCCGTGTAAATCAAAAGCACGCTTGGTTACGACCAGAACTGATGCGACTGGATTCAATCCACCAATACGACATTTGATGTCGAAGAATTTTTCAGCACCCAGATCCGCACCAAAACCAGCTTCCGTAACCACATAATCAGCAAGCTTTAGAGCCATGCGGGTAGCAATCAGGGTATTGCAGCCATGAGCAATATTGGCGAAAGGTCCGCCGTGTACAAATACAGGCGTACCTTCCATCGACTGTACCAGGTTGGGATTAATAGCATTTTTCAACAATACGGCCATAGCACCATGTACACCAAGATCACGGGCTAATACTGGTTTGCGCATGGAATCATAACCAACAATAATCCGACCTAATCGATCTTTCAAATCCGTAATATCTTTAGCCAGGCATAAGATGGCCATCACTTCTGAAGCCGCGGTAATTTCAAAACCATCCTCACGCATTACGCCGTTGATGCCGGCTCGTTCCAATCCCACAATAATGCTTCTTAGTGACCGATCATTCATATCCATGACACGTTTCCATATTACACGGCGGGAATGAAGTTCCGGCTCATTCTTCTGGTGTAAATGATTATCAATCACAGCAGACAAAAGGTTATGAGCAATAGTAACAGCATGCAGATCTCCCGTAAAATGAAGATTAATATCCTCCATCGGCAATACCTGTGAATAGCCGCCGCCTGCAGCACCACCCTTCAATCCAAAACATGGGCCAAGGGAAGGTTCCCGGATAGCCATAATGGTTTTTTTACCAATGCTCTGCAGAGCCTGCCCGAGACCAAAGGTTGTCGTTGTTTTACCTTCGCCCATCGGGGTTGGTGTCATTGCTGTAACTAAAATAAGCTTACCATCAGGATTATCTTTAAAGCGCTCTGTTAAACTGAGAGGCACTTTAGCCATATAAGGACCATAAGATATAATATCATCTCGTGACAGGTTTATCTTCTTCGCTATTTCTTCAATAGGTTTCTTTTGACACTCTTGTGCAATTTCAATATCAGATCTCATAACTTTATACCCGCTGAATTCCAAGACTACCAAGCAGACCAATTAAATTTTCTTTATTAATGACATGCTTGTTATACATCTCTAAAATGGTTTCAAGATTTAGTTCAATCCGGATTCCGGGTGTTTCTTCGAATCCTTCATCCGAAATAATGGTTACATCATCGGTACTGATTTGTTCTTTTTCAGCCAGTTCCTCTTTAATGGCTTCAATAGATAATCCTTCAATCTGATGGCATCTACAGTAATATCCTTGGCAATTTTAGTAATGACATCTGCTGATAAACCTTCCAGCAGTTTCGCAGCTCTATTCAGGGAAGCTGTTGGATCATCAGCCGGAAATGCTGACTTAATTTCATCGGAGGTCAGTTCGGTTTGGTGGAGAATCTCTCTTATAGTATCATTTGGAATAAGACTGTGTGTAATATCAAATAATATAACGCGTTTCTTTTTGTTAAACACATCATCGGTTTGAAACAAAGCCGTGATGCCTACTTCATCCATTTTTTTCGTAATAGCTGTCATCAAGTTTTCCAACGGAACGCTACAATGACTGACATCCGTTAGAAGTTCCATTAAGAAAATGTTTTCACGCGCAACGTTTTTTGCAAATTCTATATTAGCTTTATAATTACCCAGTGTTTGTGCAATAGAAGAGATGATGCCCGGTTTATCCGGTCCTACCAGTACGATTAATATATTCTTTTTCTTTGGATTACGGGCAATCGGGTGATAATTATCAACCGTAAGATCCAGTCCGGTATCTTCTCCGATAGATTTTATTAATTCTTTAAATGCCTCAATGCGTAAATCACAATCTGTTAAATCTACAACAAAATAGATTGTGAACAGACCATGTAATACATCCTGGCGAAGATCAACGATGTTGCCTCCGGCTGATGCAATCGGATTGGTTATGCTGCCAACCAGCCCAACGTCATCATTTCCCATACCATGGACGATATAGAGTCGTTGTTGTGACATGGATATTTCCTCTTTTTATATATTATGTACTTAAATAGTGATTTATATTAATCAGGAACAGCTTACAATTTTAGGATATAGAATTTAAACCAGCTTCCTGAACTAAAACAGGTGTTATACTTTCCCACATCATTGGCATTAAATGAATGCCCCGAATGCCTTTTAGGTTTTTTAAAGCCTGAATGGTTTCAACGGCAATTTTAACACCTTCTTCCTTATGATCTTCAGCATTTTTCATGCGATTGATGTATTCAGCATCAATTTTAACACCGGGTACTTCCTGCTTCATGTATTCCAGAACGCGCGCTGATTTAACTGGCATAACCCCGGCAAGGATAGCGCATTTTTCATGAAGTCCCATTTTTACGGCTTCTTCCAGCCAGCGGGCAAATAAGTCCATATTAAATACCGGCTGAGTCTGAATGAATTTTGCCCCGGCTTCAATTTTTTTATGTAAACGAATTAATCGCATTTCAAAGGGTTTTGCAAATGGATTGGCGGCAGCGCCTATCAAAAAATCTGTAGCTTTTTTCATTTCCAGACCGGACAGTAAATATCCACGATTCAAATTAGCAACGGTTGCAATCAGTTGTACCGAATCCAGATCGAACACACCTTTAGCTTCGGGATGATCGCCGAATTTCTGATAATCACCAGTCAGGCATAAAACATTTTTAATGCCTAATGCTGCAGCACCCAGCAAATCACTCTGAATAGCCAGCCGGTTACGATCCCGGCAGGTCATCTGCATGATAGGTTCCAGCCCCTCTTCAAGCAAAATTTTAGCTGAAGCGATACTTGATAATTTCACAACCGCTGATGGATTGTCCGTGATATTTACCGCGTTAACATTGCCTTTAAAATGACGTGATTTTTTTCTTATAACATCGTCATCACAACTTTGCGGCTGGCCAATTTCACCACAGACAATAAACTGATTCGATTCAATCTTTTCCCTAAACGTCACCTGAAATTATTTCCTTTACCTTTTGTTTATCCTTGCGAACGAACCAGATGGGACGATCAATTCTTTTTCTGATTACACTCAGCCAGGTGGCTGTGCCTTCGAGACACCAGTTATGTATTTTATTTATTTTATAAAGCAGACTAAGCCGCTTGAGCAATTTGGACCGATAATATATTT
>JARRPN010000109.1:0-6276 GCA_037382875.1 Calditrichaceae bacterium
TTAAAATAGATCACATGGTTTAGGATGATTCATTATGGAGCTTCAATATGGAAAGCACAAAACGCAATCCGGTTAAAGCGCAAATTACGTACGAAGTTAATGAATTTGATAACACCTCATCAGATGAGCTGAGTTATTATGAATATGATGATGTTTATGCTGGTAAATCATCGAATGATAATGAGACTTTTGATATGGAATTTATATTACCCGATTCAAAGGATGAATTCATTGAGGCTCTGGAACGCTGGACTGATTTTGTTCCGGATGATGTCATTAAAGATGATTTTGAAGAAGGCTTCAACATGATGGATTACGATAAAGACTATGATCTCGAAGAAGAAGACATGGCAGAAATTGCCAGAATTCCCGAAGACCAAAATTCTGAAATGAATACATCTATTCCTCAAAGAATAGTCATCTACTTTGATGACGACAGTGAAGAAGATATTCAGATAACGAACCAGGAGGAAACACTCCAGCGGGTTTTAAATATTATCGAATAAATATTCTTCCAAGTTTTAACTGAATAATAGTTGATTTTTTTCCACATCTAAATAAATAATATAAAACATACTGGTGTTAGTAAGGATTCATACAAATATTATCTGTAAATTAACAAAATACTACTTTTAGACGATGGTAAAATTTATAACAAAAGTCGTTTGTTACGGATAAATTAGAAGGATTTCTTATCAAAAGAATAAGAATGTATTTCGACAATTTAAAAACACTAAAGGATGTTAATATAAACTATGGATAGAAAGGCATTAATTCTAATTGTCGATGACAGCATTAGTAACAGGAAAATGCTTGAAATATTACTTGAAAAAGATGGATACGAAACCATTTGTGTTGAAAACGGAAAGGATGCTATCGAGAAAACAGCATCAATTAAGCCTGATTTAATATTACTAGACATCATGATGCCTGGTGCTAATGGATACGATGTCTGCAAGGCCCTAAAGAAATCTAGAAATACAAAAAACATTCCCATAATTTTTATCACCGCAAAAACAGAAACAGAATCCATTGTTGAGGGATTTAATGCAGGTGCCTCTGATTATGTCAGGAAACCATTTAACAGTACCGAACTGCTAGCACGTGTAAAAACGCATCTTGATTTAATACGATCCTTCCATGATCTCAGAGAAAGCCAGGAAAAGATAATCAAACTTGAACAGTTAAATACGATATTAGCTATGGCGGGTACTGCTAATCACGATATCAATCAACCTCTTACCGTAATATCGGGTAATCTTTACTTACTGGAAGAATCTTTAAAAGATATTAGTTTATCAAACGATCAAAAGAAAAATATTCAAGAGATAAAAAAATCCATCAACCGGATAAAAGAAATTCTTGAACAGTACTCCCGGGCTGTGGATTTAAGATATAAAGAATATGCTGGTGGTTCAAAAATAGTGATTCTGGATGACGGCAAAAATAATACAGAAAATTAGTATACGCTTCCATCACAATTAATTATTCTTTGATTCCCTCTTTTACATTATTTAGATTTAACATTCCTCACAGATGGTTCAATTTTTATCATAAGGAGTTTTAGATGCGAATATTATCAATTTGTCTTTTCGTGATTATTTCTATTTCTTTGGGTCAAACCATAAATAATGAGCCGTTAACACACACATTCTCTATTGTGGCTATCGACAATGAAGCTGGTGAAATGGGTGTTGCCGTGCAATCACACTGGTTTTCTGTTGGCTCGATTGTCGCATGGGCTGAACCTGGGATTGGCGCGATTGCAACACAATCTCTGGTAAATGTTTCTTTTGGTCCGAGAGGATTAGAATTATTAAAATCCGGGATGAAACCCCAAAAAGCTCTTCAGAAACTTCTAAACTCAGATGAAGGAAAAGCATTCCGGCAAGTATCAATCATCAACACAAATGGTGAGGTTGCAACACATACCGGAGAAAAATGTATTGCCGACGCATCCCACATAATCGGAGAAAATTACTCGGTTCAAGCCAATATGATGTTAAATGATAAAGTAGTTCCGGCCATGTCAGAAGCATTCAAAAATAGTACCGGTCCATTAGCCGAGCGGATGATTGCAACTTTAAAGGCAGCACAGGCAGCTGGCGGTGATATTCGCGGACAGCAGGCTGCCTCTATATTAATCGTTAAAACAGAATCTACCGGCAAAATCTGGGAAGACCGCCTTATTGATTTGCGCGTTGAAGATCATCCTGACGCAGTAAATGAAATAGCAAGACTGTTAAAGGTTTTCAGGGCCTATGAGCATATGAATAATGGAGACCTCGCTATTGAGAAAAATGACGAAGAAATGGCGTTGCAGGAATATAATGCTGCACAAAAAATGTTTCCGGATAATCTTGAGATGCAATATTGGACGGCCGTTTCATTGGCCAATATAGGACAAATGGACAAAGCTTTAAAAATATTTAAAGATGTTTTCGATTCAGATCGGAATTGGCACACACTTACCAGCCGTATTGCAGTTAATGGACTTCTAAATATCAGTGAAGACGATTTAAAAAATATCTTAAATCTATAATCGCATTAAATAAGACAGATGAATCCAATGAAAAAAGAAGAACAAGAATACGTAGGATTTAAATAATTCATAAATGAAAATGAATAAATTTTGATAAACCTATATAAAAGTAAGGTGAGTATTCTAAGAAACCAACTTCTCCCTTTTTTGCAGACGGAATAAGGCAATCAGAATAGCAATAATGGTTCCTGTCAGCAGGTACACCCGGTTGTAGAAAATGATTTCCCGCCAGATATCCTCACTTAAACTAGAAGGCATTTGGAAAGGATTAAGAAGAATATTCCATTTGCTGTGTTCAAAAATTCCGCTGGTTATAAAAAAGAATAAACCTATGATAACAACAAGCGCTGCCGTTCCATTACCGTTCCTTATATAAGTCGATAGCATAAATGTAAGCATTCCAAAAAAGAATATCGGGAACATAAGCTGAAAGGCCATTGAAAATACAGGCACGCTGACAAGTGACAGAATACTGAAGATACTGAGTAAAAGTATCAGAATATAAACCAGCAGATAAATAATCACCAGCCGTACGAGCCAAATTTTGTACCGATAATTGGGAATCCCGACCAGCATTTCCATCATTCGTGTATCAAGATCATTCTGAATCCCAAACGCAGTTGGATAAAAAATCAATAATAAGCCTGGAATTAAAATTATGTAAAAGACACTTGCTTCATCGGGATAGGCATCCGGATCGAGAATATTGATCGTAACGATGAGCAAGTATAACCCGACAGCTGCAAGAAAAAAATAGACAAATTTATTGGCAAAAATTATTTTCAGGTTGTACCGGATGATATCCCAAAGAAGACTTAGACTTTCATTAATTTTCATTTTCAACCTCAGTTTCTTTGATATCTTTTCCGGCAAGATAGAGGTATGAATCCTCAAGGGTTGGTTTCGCCTCAATCACTCCGTTAATTTCGGGAGACTGACTAGAAAGGCAACGTGCTCTGATTTTATCTCCAATACGGGCATGATGAATTATCGTATATTGTTCCCGCACTTTTTCAAATTGTTCCGGTGTTACATCAAACTGCCATACTTTCCCGGAAGCAAGATTAGCCATTTTTCTCGGATCGCCAAGATAACGGATTCTGCCCTTCCCCATTACTGCAACTTTATCACATGAACTGGCAACATCCTCAATAATGTGTGTGGAAAAAATGACAACCCGTTCACGGCTTAAATCGACCAACAAATTCCTGAACCGTATGCGTTCTCGCGGATCCAGTCCCGCCGTCGGTTCATCAACAACCAAAATCCGCGGCAGATGAAGTAGCGTTTGTGCGATCCCGATTCTCTGTTTCATTCCCCCGGAGAATGAACCGATTTTTTTACCACGTGACTCTTCCAGGTGTACGGCAGAGAGCACATAGTTTACACGATTGGTGCGTTCCTCCTTGTCGAGAATATTTTTAATAATTGCCTGGTAATTTAGAAACTCCTCAGCCGTCATATTTTCATAGGTTCCAAATTCCTGCGGCAGATATCCAATTAGGCCCTGCAGTTCTTCCCGTTGTTCCCTTGTATCGATATTATTGATTCGGATTGTCCCATAATTCTGATCAAGCACACCAGAAATCATACGCATTAAAGTGGTTTTCCCGGCGCCGTTTGGACCAAGAAGTCCAAACATACCCCTGCTGATTTCCAGACTCACGCCTTCAACCGCACAAAACGGCACCTTCCTGTTTCCAAGTACAGGGATCATTTGTACCAATCGGTAAAAACGTGTCCGTAATCCTGAGAATCTACCTTTTATCCGGTTGACATTTATTTTCTCATGAATTATCCTGTGCGAGGTTGTATAAACAACAAGACTAAAGTACCAGACAAATGCAATGCTAATAGTCAGAACCAGTTTATCCCACTGCAGAAGAAAATACATCAGATTCAGTCCAGGTAATCCCCACTGTACTATTTTAGGCATCGATTTGAAGAATTTTTTTCTTGATAATCTAAATTCCTGTAAATAATAGTTGGTAATATGGATGGACCAGAAATAAAATAAATGCACCAGAATAAATACCCACAATTTATCTTCAAGATAAAAATAGATATAGTAAATCAGAAATCCCCAGATTAATGCTGGCCAGGTTCGATCGGCCCAGTTCTTTGATGTTTTTTCATGCTCACCATTTCCGTTTTGTTCAGATATCAGTTTTCCCTTTTCCCATTCCCTGCGAAAACGTCCGGGCAGATCATATATTTTATATAAATTTTTTATTGATATTTGGATGGATTCATTATCGGGGATCAGTTTTGCATTTGCCTGCCGCAAACTACGCATCAGGAAATAAGTTATGCCTGGCGTGAGGAAAAGGATCACAAAAAATAAGGCAAATTTCCAGACTAAACTTTCTACCTCAAAATAAACGAGTGCACTGCCCCCTACCAGAATTACAAACTGCAGAAGCTTTAATTTCCAGTTCAGACCAGCAATCCAGTGCAGCGTATTTTCGATCAGTGCATAAACTGTCGGAATAAATACAAGCGTAAACAACGTACTCAAGGTTAAGCCACCAATCACCGTTATTGCAAAAGGCGAGGCAATCTGAGTAACATACTCGGCCTTTCCCATAGCCAGCGGGAATAAAGCAATAATCGTGGTTATTGCCGTTATAAGTATCGGTCTTACTCTTGCCAGTCCGGCAACAACAAGCGCGCGGGATTGGCTGTGTCCTCTCTGCCGGAGAAGCCGGGTATAATCAATCAAAATGATACCATTGTTTACAACGATTCCAAGCAAAATCAGGAAGCCCAACAGAGTATTTGCATTGAGAAGCGACTGCCCCGTAAATATAATCGCCCACACTGATCCGATTGCAGCAAGCGGAATTGTAAACATGATGATGAACGGATTAATCAGGGATTCAAACACTGAAGCGAGGATCATATAGATCAGTATAAATGCCACGGCGATCAGAAAATAAAACTCACTCAGGTCGGTTTCATCATGCACGACCTCTACTGCAAGACCCGACGGAATTTCAATTGCGGCGACAATTTGATCTACTTCGTCTCGCGCAGCAGCAAGAAAACTTTTAGAATCCGTAACTTCAGAATTAAATCGATAACGTACCTCAATCTGCCTGTCCTGGTTCACACGGTTTATTGAAGAAGTTCCTTCCGAATAGAGAATGTCACTTATTTGTTCAAGATCAAAATGCTCACCGTTTTCAGCAGGAATAGGCAGTTTTCTCAAATCATTAATATTTTTCTCAGCCTCATTATCACTAGTAATTGTAATTTCGTACTCTTCGTTATCTTGTTTGAAATTAACACCCGAACTTACTTCCTTTTGAAACGCACTTAATTCTGAGACAACTGAATTCATGGAAATTCCGAAATAGCTCATGAGCTGCCTGTCAAAACGCAATTGAATTTCCGGACGATTATCGGCTAAATCGACCGACGCCCTATCAATGCTTGTCAGTTCATTTAACTGGTATTCAATATCATCCGCAACAACACGCATGTCATCAAAATTTTGGCCACGGATAACAACCTTTTCACTTTGATCACCGATGCCCATAAAAGAGAAAAGACCGCCACCCATCGGTCCGCCATTATTGCCTCCACCACCTCCGCCACGAAAACGGCTGCTGGTAACGGGTTCATCAAAGCTTGCTTCACCAGCAGTGATGTGTTTCATACGTTCATGAATATCATCTTTGATCTCGGGTAATTGGCGCGTGGCTATGTTTTTATAATCTTCTTTCAGTTTA